>CBHXZU010000586.1:0-4460 GCA_966125105.1 uncultured Prosthecobacter sp. | reverse complement strand
CGGAGAAAAGTGCGCTGCGCGTCCGTCATGCCTTTCCGAGATTTGAAGAAGCGCGCGAATTGTGTCGAGCGTTCAGCACCGTATTGCGATTGCGAGAAGAAGTTTCCAATTGAGGCGTTGGTGTGTCGGCACCTGCGGGACTCCGGTCGTTGGCCGCTTCGCGAGGACGCTTGCGCCAGGGAGCGGCGGTTTGCCTCATATTGGAACAGGAATCGGTTCGGCCATCTTCGCTTCGCCCCGATTCCAAGACGCCGGAGAGGGATTGCGGGTGCGGAGCTCTCGGCGATCCGGCTAAGATATACGGCAATCGCTCGAGGTTCCGAAGGAACGTAATGGGAAAGCCCAGGGTGAATCCCTGGGAACCTGAATCATCCCGCATCAGCACTGTAAGAGCGCAACAGCAACGCGTCGTCGCAAGCGCCTCGCGCTAGCAGGGCTGGCCTTCACTAGCAAAAAACTCCGGGGCTTCGCCCGACGGCTATCTTATTGTGCTCTTGCGGAGCCAAGGTCATCCGGAAACTGCTTTTCCCAATGATGCTAGCTCGCGGGGCCGATGCTGGCGCGTTCGCAGAGCTTCACGCCGACGACCACTTTCTTCCCATCGGGTGCCACGCCGGCGCAAACCTGCTGCTCCATTTCGGACACAGCGGATTGCGCGAGCTGATCCACGGGTATCGCGACCGTGGTGAGCGGAATGCAGGAGCCGGGAGTTTGTTCGGTGTCGGCCAAAGCGATCACGCTCAGCTTGCCGGGAATGGCGATGCCTTTGGCGTGAGCGCGCGCCATGATCCCGCACGCAGCCGCTTCACTCAGCGCGAATACGGCGCTCGTTTCGGGATTGCGCGCGAGCAGCGTATCGAGAGCGGTCTTTCCGGCTTCGAAGCTGAGGTCGCCGTGGAAAATACCGTGGCTATCGATCGGCACGCCCAGTTCCTGCGCGGCGAGACCGAGCGCGTGGTTGAGCTCCGTGAGACGCGGCTCGGGCGAGCCAAATGGGCCGCCAACGATCGCGATGTGGCGATGCCCTTGCATGACGAATTGACCAAATGCGAGGCGCGCGGCGCCGGCGTAATCAGGCACCACGCTCGTGATGCCTGGCTGCCGGGTCTCGTAACCGATGACCCCCATCGGAAGGCCGCGACGTTGCAGGATCCGGCAAAGCGAAACGTTCGTCGCGCCGAGCCACAAATACTTTGAAGCCGTGCCGTTCTGGATCGGCTTGGGCAGCTGATCCGAATCGAGCGCGTATTCCTTGGTTTCGTCGTAGAACGCAGTGACGAGACTCCCTTGCGTGAGGCTCGACATCGCGGCCCCCGCGACTTTCGAAACGAAAGGATGCGCCAGGCCGCCGGGCACCTTGGTCGAAATCAGCAGGCAAATATCGCCGAGCTCGGGATACATGCGCACCACGGCGCGGAGATCGTTCGGAACGTAGCCGAGCTCGCGGCAGACTTTGAAAACGCGCTCCCGCGTCTTCTCGCTGACGCGAATCCCGTAATCGCGGTCATTGAGCAGTGACGAGATCGCTCCCTGTGATACACCTGCCGCCTTGGCGATTCCCGCCATCGTGATGGGCTTCATGGCCCCGCCGGCCGGTTTGAAGATCCGCCCGAAGTTGGGCAGCCCTCCTACCGGCGCTGGTGCCGCTCCCTCGTTTGGCAGGTTCATGATAATTCAGCAAAGCCACGCTGGCTGCTGATAAACAAGGTTAAATTCGCGCGCATTAATGACGTTCTTGTCCTGTAGCGAACAAGCGATTCGCCTCTGATAAAGGCGAAACCAAGCCGAAGCTTAGACCAGACTTGGCACAAGCGCCAGCCTAGCCCTCGGGAAGCACCTGTTTGACCAGACGCGAGACGCCGTCGCGGGCAAACTCGCTCGCTGGATAAAGTTTCTGCGCCTTGAGGTAATGGGCAAGGGAACCGCCGAATTGCTCGCGTTTTTCGAGTTCCTCGGCATTGCGGATAATTTTTACAAACTCGCTCGCCCGCGTGGTCATGTCGGCGCGGAGTTGGTTGAGCTTCGCATCATCGGGATACTGCACCCAGGCGCGTTCCAGCGTTTCCCATGCTCCCGCGTAAGAGCCTTGCCGCGACTCTGCTTCGGCACGCACGACGGCTGCCTCGATCGTCTGCATATCATTCAGCACCTTCTCCAGAGCTTCCTTCCGCGAAGGATCCAATCCCGTGGCGAACAGAAAACGCCCTTTGTCGGCCCAAATCTGCCTGAAGTTCCGTTGGCTCCGCAACTGGTCGAATTCGAGCAGGGTTCTCTGCACGACATCGCCTTGGTTGTACATTTTGTCTGTCGCCTCGTTGTATTCCGGACTGTTCGGCCACGCGGCGTATGCCTCTTTCAACGCTTGATCCCGCGTCGCGACGTCATTGTTGAGGAGAGCTTCACGAGCTTTTGCCAGGAATGCGCGCTGTCTTCCCCGAGCATCGGCGATTGCTTGAGCCGGCTTGGAATCGTCGAAATCAGACGCGATCTTTTTGAGGTCCTTCACTATCGTGTCGGCCCGCGCGAAATCACGGACGTCAATCAACGAGATGAGCTGGTAGCTCTTTTGCGCGAACTCGAGGCATTGCCGCTTCTTTGCCCGCGGCACGAGCCGGACGGACGGCATGTATTCGCCCGTCACGAAGACTTCCTGCAGGCGCATTGTGGCGCCCTGGAGTTCGCCCTTTTCCAACAGGAACTCGAACGCCTTCACGCCTTCGTTCACATCGCGGATCATCTCGTTCGCCATCGAGTCGATCACGCTCACCGTGGGAGGCATGCCGGTGCTCTTGTTGAAGAGGTCCGTGGCGTCCTTGCCAAGGTTCAGCTTCGTGTCGCCGTCGGTGAAGAGCGCGCGGTAGAAGCGCGTGGAAAGCAGCACGTGCTGGAAGCGCCGCTGCATGAGGAATTGCACCATCAAGGCCTGGAACTCGACCTTGGCCTGCAGCTCGCTGAGTTCCTTCTTTACCTGGTTCGCTTTGATTGCGGCGAGGCGCTCGGCGAGTTGGCGCGTGTAGGAGGCGGTTTTTACATCCGTGCTGTTGGCCGGGTTGATCGCTCCGCCGCCTTGGGGTGCCTGCTGGCCGCCTCCGCCCTGACTACCCGTGTTGTTTCGTCCACTGCGACTCGGCTGGGTCTGCAATTTGCGGCCGTCCGTGACCACCTGCATGTTCCACTCGAGCTTCTTCGACGCCTCCTCCAGCGCCTCATTCGCATTGGTCAGGCGCGCCTGGTTGCGCTGGGCTTGCCAGACGGAATACACGGCGTCGCCGAGGGAATCGCACAAGCGGGCGTCGATATCGAAGCGGCTGCCATAGGGCAGGAGGCGGAACGCGGCGTCCACGTTTTGCGGCGTGGCGTTGCCCGGACGCAAAAGGTCGAGCATGCGATCGATGATCGCGCGGTATTGCTGCTCCTCGGTGTTGGTCGCTTCCGGGGCATTTAAAAACTTCTCGAAACGCGCCTGGAACACGCGGTTGTTCGTCACGTTCCAGTTCTTGCCGTTGAAAGTGAGCACCTCGGTGCCGGGATCGAAAACGGGGACCTCCTGGCCAAATGGAGAATTATTCGCCTTCGGTTGCGCGGAAGTGGTCGTCGCGGCGGGCTGTCCGACAGGAGCTGATCCTCCGGCGGATGCAGCCGCGGGAGCCGGAGCAGGTGAGGCGGGAGGAGCGAAATCGGCGACTTGCGCGACTGCAGATGCGGCAGTGGCAAAAAGGCAGGCGAACAGCGTTTTCCGGGCGGCCATAGACGATGGGTAAGACGGCAAGATATGTGCGCGACGCGGTGCCGCAACGCTTATGAAATAACGGAGGGTTTAACTACGCGAGGAGAGGTCGGAGGTCAGAGATCAAAGGTCAGGTCGACGTCCGGCGTTTGATCTCGCTGCGCCTACACTTTTCTGCCTTCGAGCGCCTTCAGGATGCCCTTGTTCCCCACTTCCACCTTAAAGAGGAATCGCTGGCCTTTTTGGATGTTCACTTCCCGCAATTCGGCAGGCACGAGGAGGCTCACGGGCTCGCCATTCACTTCGACGGTGAAAAGGCGGGCGCCCTGCGCGTAGTGCAGCTGGTCGCCAACCACACACTCGACCCGGTAGACATTTCCCCGGAGCGAATTGGAGTTTTCCATATAGTCCTTCACCGGGAATGGGGGCAGGGCGCGGAATGGGTCGCTCACCGTGTCTTTCAAAATCAGGACCGCCGCCACAGCCACCGCGAGCACGGCGGCAGCGGCGATCAGCCAGATGGGATTGATGGAAGAACTGGCGCGGCGAGCCATGGGGCGCACCCTAGAAGCGCTCGCGCGCAATTGTCGAAACGATTCCCTTGGATCGCGGTTGTGTCATATCCGCGCCATCTCTTGCCCCGCATGCCCGGTGAGGCTATGGTGCAGGCGTGCGCGAACCGGTTGTTACTTCGACTCTGGCGGGCAGCTTGCTCATCGCTCACCCAAGCATG
>CBHXZU010000585.1:0-4492 GCA_966125105.1 uncultured Prosthecobacter sp. | reverse complement strand
GGCGACAGCTACGACCGCTACCTCGTCCGCATGGAGGAGATGAAGCAAAGCGTGCGCATCATTCGCCAGGTCTGCGCCACGATGCCGGGCGGCTCATGGTTCGTAAACGATCCGAAAAACTACCCGCCGCCAAAAACGACGGTGCTGACGAAGATGGAGGAACTCATCCACCACTTCATCCTGCATACCGAAGGCATCAAGGCGCCGGCTGGCGAAGTTTACTTCGGTGCCGAAAACCCGAAGGGCGAACTCGGCTTCTACATTTACAGCAAGGGCGGCGGAACGCCTTACCGGATGAAGATCCGGAGCCCCTCGTTCATCAATCTGAGCATCCTGCCGAAGATTTTGCCCGGTCACATGCTGAGCGACGTCGTGAGCATCCTCGGCTCGCTCGACTTCGTGATGGGCGAGTGCGACCGCTAGACGGCAAGCAGCGTAAATCCAGAGGTCAGAAGTCAAAGGTCGGAGGTTAGGTTCCTGCAGTGTCTGTCTATGGAGCGCAAGAAGCGCGCTCACAGAGTGCGCCGCCGATCGTGCTGGCGTCATGGCAAGCACGCTTGCGCCGTAGCATAGCTCGCCAGAGGTGTGTCCCGCGCGCCACCCGCAAAGAACCAGGATCGACTTTGCCGCGGCTTATATCATTCCAACGGCAGCGCAGGAAACGCGGTCCAGGATCGGCCCCGGCATTCCTAACGCGATTTCAGATCGAGCACCGCGATTGGCCGGAAGAAGGGTGACCGGCACGACTCAAAATGAGCGACGAGGATAGCCTCCATTCGTAATTTCTCACTATGGGAATTACGAAGTTATTGCAAATTTCCAAGGCGTCACAGTAGCGTCACACCCACAGAGGGTGTCCCCACTCTCCCCACATAGGGTTCCACTGATACTGCGCTTCGAGTTCGCCGATTCGAAGCGCCTTCGCGGGTCCCATTTTATTCCCACTAATCATGTCTTACGGAGACCGTTCGCGTTCTACTGCCGTGTGCCGCCTGCACGTTTTAGTCCCAACTCGCAGTGCTCGGCCATTCCTGGCCCGCTTGTTGATAAGTGCCCTGGTTTGGGCTGCCGTGTCCGCAAAGGCTCAAACGAACTATTATTTTGGCACCTCCGGCGGGCTGGCAGGCGCTACGTGGAGCGCCAATGCGGCGGGACCTTACACGACGAGCCTTCCGACTAGCGGGGGACCGATCATTAACTTTGCGAACACGGCTTCGTTCACCGGCGGTTCGATCACCGTTTCCGCGATCAACGCAACGGCGAATGCCACGCTCACCAGCAAGAGCGGGACAATCAGCGCGTTTAGCAACGGGCACGTTCCCATCAACGTCGCAGCCGGGGTAACGCTGGATTTCGGCACGCAAAACTTCAGCGGCTCCGGAACGGCGAGTTATCGGAAGGATGGTGATGGGGTGCTGGCCTTTGCAGGCAATGGCTACGGTGGCGGATTCACGCTGAACGCCGGTACCGTGATTGTTCGCGGAGTGAATGCGTTCGGAAATGGTGGCGCGCTCACGATCAACGGCGGGACCATTGCGGCGGATTCAAATCGTGATTTAAGCGCCAAGTATGGCGGCGGAATCATCATCGGAGGCGACTTCACGCTTGGCGGAACGAGCGGGTTGGCGTCTTCGACAGCGAACCTGACGTTTACCAACGACGTGTCGCTGGGCGCATCCACGCGTAAAATCACACTCGGCGGGAGCGGCTCGTACTCGCTCGGAGGAGGGATCTCCGGCGCCGGCGGGCTCACGGTCGCGGCAAATGCGCCGGGCACTCTCGTGCTGTCCGGCGCGAATACCTACCTGGGACCTACAACCATCCAGTCCGGCTACGTCCGTTTCGCAAAACCCGCGGCGCTCTATAACGGAGTGCAGTCGAACTGGACTGCAGCCAACCTCGTGGTTCAAGCGGGCGCGAACGCGATCTTCAACGTGGGTGGAACGGGAGAGTTCCTCGCCAACGAAATCGCTGCCGTGCTTCTCGGCACGGGCTTTCAGGCAAACTCCAACTTTGTCCTCGATACCGGGAATTCAGCGGCTTCGAAAGTGATTCAAAGCGAGCCGCTCGCCGAGCCCGCTGGGCAGTCGGTGAACGTTGTCAAAGACGGGCTTAACTCACTGGTGCTGGCGACGGGCAATGCCTATTCCGGACAGACGATAATCCGGTACGGCTCGCTGCAGGTGGGCAATGATGCTGCGGTCGGCGACCTCGGGGCATCATCGGGCGTGCAGGTCGCGAATGTTTTGAGTTCGCTCCGGATTCAACGCGCCGGAGCGTGGACCTTTCCACAACCAATCACGGGATCCGGCAACTTGGTTCACGCGGGAACTGCAACAACGACTTCGATCGGCGCGCACAGCTACACCGGCACGACGACGGTGACGGGCGGCGAATTGGTCTTCGGGGGCGCGTCCAGCCTGGCGAATGGTGGGTCCGCCATGGTCAGCGGCACAGCTGGAGCCACCCTCCGTTTTCAAACGTCCGGCACGATCGCTTTCAATACGGGGATCACGACCGGCAATGCCGGTGAGAGCGGCGCAGTGATTCACGACGCAGGCACGGTCAACTTCACCGCCGTATCGAATAACTTTACTATCGGCGCGGGCGGATATGGATCCTACCTGCTCACCGGCGGCGCACTGACCACGGCCGGCAGTTCTCCTCTGGGCACGAATGTGAGAATCGGCGCAGCGAACGGAAGCGGGCAGGCTGGGCAAGGTGTTTACACACAAACGGGAGGCACCATGGATTTCGCCCGCAACTTTACCGTCGGCCAGGGAGGCGGAACGGGCGTGGTGAACATTCTCGGCGGCACGATTACCACGAACACCGGCTATGGATTTCTTATCGGGGACAGTGGCGGGGGCAGCGGAACTTTGAATCTCGGCACGCAGGCCGGCGGCAGTGGCTTGATCGTTTCACAAGCGATCAATACCAGTCCCGGCCTGGTGATTGGCTCGGGAGCGACCGGGGTGCTGAATGTAAACAGCGGCACGCTTCGGATCACTGCAAGCAGCATTCGCAAGGGTTCCGCGAACGCAGCGCTGAACTTCGATGGCGGGATCATCCAGGCCGGCTCAGCCACCGTCACGCTGATCGACGCGTCGGTTCCGACAACGGTCTTTCGCGGCGGAGTAACGATCGATACACAAGCTCACACCACCTTCCTGCCGGCGTCGATGGCGTCCGCGTCCGGCAACGGCATCTATCCCGCCGGTGGAACGCTGCCCGTCGGCGCTGGCTTGGGATACATCGGCGCGCCGCTGGTCACGATCAGCGGAGGTTCGGGAACCGGAGCAACCGCCATTGCGGAGATTACCAACGGGGTGGTCACAAGCGTGCAAATCACTTCTGCGGGCCAAAACTACGCCGCAGGCGACCAAATTACCCTCCAATTCTCCGGCGGCGGCGCCACGACCCCGGCAAGCTCCGTGAACGTGACGCTCACTCCTTCCGATATCGCCGCGAATGGCACCGGCGGCCTGACAAAGGTCGGCACCGGCACATTGCACCTCACGGGAAATAGCACCTACACCGGCGACACAATGATCAGCGAGGGCACCCTCCTGGTGACCGGCAGCGCTAGTGGGAGCACCGCGCGTGTGGCCGGCGGCGCAACTCTTGGCGGCGCCGGCACAGTGCGCGAGGCGGTGGTCGGAAATGGCGGACGACTCGCGCCGGGCAATGGCCCAGGCACCCTCACGATATCTCAATCGCTCACGCTCGATGCCGGCAGCGTGCTTGCGTGGCAGCTCTCCGGAACCAATCTGTCGGTTGGTGGTGGAATCAATGACCTCGTCAGCACCGGGTCCCTCACCTTGGCCGGGACGCTAAACGTTTCGGAAATCGCCAATGGCAGCTTCCTCGCAGCGAACGGGGGCTCGCGCTGGCGTTTGATCAATTATACCGGGACCCTGACAGACGAAGGCCTCTCGCTGGGGACAACGCCGAACATCCCGACCGGCATGGAATTCCTGATCGACACGTCGATCGCCGGCCAAGTCGACTTGGTGCTCGTGCCGGAACCTACTGTCAGCGTAATCCTATTAACAGGCATCGCCGCAGTCGCAATGCGGAGACGCAGGTCTTAGTGTAGTACTTCGTGCTCGTGCCGGAAACATTTCTGGCAACCGCTGTAGCCCGCGACAATAGCATTTGCGGAAGACGCTCCGAAGAGACAAAGCCGGCCCGGCTCTCCTCGGCATCCACGGGATGCCGTGCAGCAAAAACGGAGAAGGCAGCCGACAGGCAAAATAGCGGGCAATGAAAAGCCGGTCATCTGAGCGCAGCGGCGAGGAACGAGCCGCGTAGTCGAAGGACCCCGATCCAATCGCGAGAACTTCATCGCCGGAAAAAGCTCCAGTTGGCGCTGCCTCCCTACGCAAGTTCGGAAACCCGCGCTCCATTCTTTTGGCGACTCTTCGATGCATTTGAAGCACCGGGACCGCATGAAACCACGGGTGTAACCGGCATCAGGCAACCGCCCCCC
>CBHXZU010000584.1:0-4501 GCA_966125105.1 uncultured Prosthecobacter sp. | reverse complement strand
AGCCCCGCAACCGGTGCTCATTCATGACGCCGCACATCATGCCAGCCCCCCCACCGCACCGGCTGCGGTGGGTCAGAAGTTCTTTTCTTCTCTGGAGTCCCTCTGTAGAAATCCGGCCCTCCCAAAAACTTTTTTTGCGCCTTTTCGGGCTCCAAACCCGCGCGAAGCGCCAAACATCGTGGCGTAGGCTGCCTAGCCTGCGTGGGAGGGATCGGAGGCGCAGCACATGCGCACATCCGTGTCCCGCATCGCCACCAACGTGCCGACGCGGAGAGCCAAATCGAAACACGATTCGCTCAAGGAGCCCCCAGTGTTTCGAGTTCTCCTACTCCTGTTAATCCTCGCATCGCCCGCATTCACACGGGCCGGTGAGCCTTACGTCGCTTTCGCTCGGCGCACAGGGAAAGCTTCGGAAGATCAGGCGGGCACGAATTCCGTCCACCACCGCCTAGTCCTTCACCGCCGTGACGGAAGGGAACCGCGGGTCTAAATCCTCAACGGAATCATTTGCCAGGGAATCATTTCCCGATCGAACCGCAAGAGATCCTGAATCAGTCGCTGGGCAAATTGCGCGCCCTCCCGGAATCCTCGGCATCCAATTGAAGTGGATCTTTGAAACATCCTTCGCGATTGGGATTCTCCGATGGCAGACGATCCAGTATTTGGTATGGAGTCCCGCAATGTTCCTAAGGTTCTGGTTCCTCATGTTCCTCGCGACGTGTACTGCCGCGGCGGCGCCGCGATTTGAACTCGTGCGTCGCGCACCGGTCGCCAGCAAATCGATTCTGATCGAAGGGCTCGATGGCGCAATCTACGGCTCGACCGACAATCGTTCAATTTTCCGCCTCGGGCGCAGCGGCAGCTTCCGGATGCTCTATCGGTTCGATGAAGGCCTGATTTCCTCATTGATCACCGCTCCTGATGGAAACCTCTACGGAACAATCGGGGACTGCGTGTTTCGACTGAGCTATGTTGGAGCTCTGGACGTGCTACACGACTTTGGCGACGATCCGTCGCTGGGAAACGTAAGACCGCACTCCCTCGCATTGGCGTCGGACGGGAATATTTACGGCATCACTTTCAATACCGCAGTCTCTCCTTACGGCGGGCAACTCTTCCGCGTCAGGCTCGATGGACAACTCACAAAGATCGTCGATTTTCCCAGCGTTTATTCGTCGGTCGTAAGCATAGTTCCCGGCGCAGACGGTGCCCTGTGGGCTTTGAGCACGCTGGGTCTCATCGAGGCGAGTCACGTGTTCCGGGTTAATCTCGCTGGAGGCATCTCGAGCCCTATTACACGCGGCAACGTGCCCGGTTTCCTGAACGGGCTGCTGGCACATCCCGACGGAAGCTTCTACAGCATCGTCCACCGAAGAGTTTCACCGTTCGTGTCCTCGCTCGTGCGTTTTACCACGCGCGGTGAAGCCATCGAAATCAAGCAATTCGATGATCCGATGCTTCACTATCCGCTTCGCGCCACGATGGGGAATGATGGCCGAATTTATTTTGGAGCCCCCGATTTCGAAAGACGCGGCTCTCGAGACCAAATCCTGAGCCTAAGCTCCACTGGGGACTTGCGGAAAGTGATCGGACCACTGGGAGGAAGCTTACTTTACGTCCACGAGATGCCTCCTTTGATTACTCATGACGGGTGGCTGTACGTCGCGAGCTCTGGTCCGAATCGCAAGGATGGAGTGATCGCCCGCGCGCGCCTCTCGAATTACCCGGCAGGAAACATGGTCCCATTGGCGCGCCCCGACTATCTTCGCCCGCCGAATCCGGGAGAAGGAAGGTGGATCGATCTTCTGGCTAATGATTTCGACGCTAATCGCGATCCAATCTCTCTCCTAGACGTTAGCACGCCCAAGCACGGCACCGTTGAAGTGGATGCCGCCCTCGGCCGCGTTCGGTACACCGCTCCCGCCGGGGATCCGGTGATTGAAGACACTTTCAGCTACCGGATCTCGGACGGCAACGGTGGCATTGGCATTGGCACAGTCATGGCGCGAGCAGATATCCGCGGCCCATTTTCGAGTCTGCTGGAATCTTCAGTTCCCGAAGAAGACGGCCGAATTGGCGTAACTCTGAACCGTTCCGGCGCGCTTTCAGGTCAGCTCTGGTTGGCAGGACTGAAGCGGAGGTTTGCTGGGAATCTGGACGGCGAGAATCGGTTTAGCGTCACTTTCTCGGGTCTGGCCCCGCTCTACCACGGTCCGAAAACGCTCACGCTCGAGTTACGAGCCGACGGATCCCGGCCAATCCTTGCGGCAGAACTGAAAGACCGTGAAACTACCTTTGAGGCAAACTTAACCCGCCCAAATTTGTCCGTCGCAAACAACCGAGCGGGAAAATACACGTTCGCGCTGCCGAGCAATACTGCGTGGAGCAGTCGACCTGCGCGCATCTCGGATCACCTCCGATCTCTCCCAAATCCAGTCGCGACGGCATTGGGAGATGGTTTTGGAGTGCTACGGTTGTCCAGGAACGGCATTGCCACGGTGGTCGGAAAAATGCCCGACGGTGCTTCTTTCAGCGCCGGCCTGACGCTTGGGGCGAGCGGCCAACTTCTCTTTTTCGCGCCGCTCTATCTGAGCCAGCGGAAAGTGCACTCCGACTTGGAACATGCGGGTTGGTTGCGCGGCCCTGTGGACTTGGGCGAGACGTCGAGGACCGCCGACCTCGAAGGCAATTTGCGGTGGGTTCTGCCTCACGGCCACTATTTCACCCACGAGTTCTTGCACGCAGGGGTGCAATTGGTCGGATCGCGATATGTTCGCCCGGAAAACCTGCAAATCGCGCTCGGAAACGCACCCCGATTCCGGGTGGACGAAGGGGGCGGAGTCGCGCCGTTCACGGCGTCGACGTTTCTCGATGCAGACGTGATCTCGGGAGTCGCGCCGTTTAGGATGAAAGGCGCTTTCTCCTCAAACTCCGGCCTGCTCGGGGGACATTTCTCGCCGAAGGGCACGTCCATATGGCTCGGATACAATGGAGTCCTCCTGCAGAAACAACGGCGCGCCGTTGGACAATTCCGGCCAATCTCGAGACTCGGAACCGCCGGTTTTTTGCTGACCAGCCAGTAGGTTAGTAGGTTAACCGCGCGGAAACGATCGCTCCCCGTCCGCGCACTCTGCGCGCAATGCTCAGAACGCCCGGGAGGCCCTGGGCGATGGATATCGGCTCCTTCGTTGCGCGGATCGGGAAGAAGGCATTGCCCTCCGCGCGGCTGAAAGATTGAAAAGCGTTCAGGCCGGACACCGGGGACATGGAGAGTGCGCGAGACGCATCGAGTCCATGTGCGGACTACAAGCCGGAGCCTTTCCGCAGCAATATACACGTTAGGCGCAATAGGTCTGAATGGATGCCTTGAACGAGGTCGCGGCGGACTTTGGCGACCATCAGCACGCATTGATACGAGGGGTGCCATTTCGATTCCGCGCAGGTCGGCGAAGGACGACGTGGCGAAGTAGTGAGGCGGAAAGCGCAATTGCTCTAACCCGGCTGGCTCAGGCGCGGCGCCTGACCAACCGGAGGATCGCCTCAACGAACTGGAAAACCGTCTGAGTCACGCGGAGAATCGTCTGAACTACCCGTAATTTCGCCGATCCTACCGGGAGATCAATCTGAGCGACCCGGAGATTCGTCTCAATCACCCGGACAATCATCTCAACGACCCGGACAACCATCACAACGACCCGGAAGTTCGCCTGAACCGCCCGGAGATTCGCCTGACGCGTCCGGAGAATCGTCTCGAGCGCCCGGAGAACCATCTGAAGCACCCGGAGAATCGTCTGAAAAACAAATGACATTTCACGCGCGTGAATAATTGACCACGCGAATGCGGGACGGCCGGTGATTGAAACTCCCCTGCGGACTTGGAGTTCCTTTTGCTCCGTGGTGCCGGCGCAGATCTGCCGCCGATGACATCGGGCTCGTTGCTGTCTTGCGTCCGGCGATCCACGGGTCCAACTTCCCGACCGCCATGAAAGCAATCTGGACCGTCCTGTTCCTGGCCTGCGTCGGCGCGACCATCGGGATTGCCTTGTTGCTCGTGCCTGAGGGGCTGCGAGGGGATCGGTTTTGGCTGAGCACGGGCGCCGTCCTGCTCGCGCTCCTCCTCTCTTACCTGGCCATCGTTTTCCTCCCGACCGCAGCCGGGGAACAGGGACAGGAGGTTTTGCGCTTTCAGAGCACGATGGGCAGTGGGGCCTACCTGGCGGTCACGCTCGGGTTGGCCGCGCTCTCGGTTACCGGCATCAGCTTCAACTGGCTGGCCGTGTTACACATCCTCGCGCTGCTGATGTGGGTGCTGCTGATCGGGCTGGGGGCCATCGGCTCCCAGGCAGCCAAACGGGCGGACGATCTCTCCAAGTAGAGTGAACGCGGAAGGGCGGTCGCGCGCCGATCACATCCAGTGATAGGACGCCATGTTTCGATTATGTAAACAACTGTTACAAAAAGAAGGAGAAGCCATTTTCGCAGAGGTGGTTTGTGACTCAGC
>CBHXZU010000583.1:0-4503 GCA_966125105.1 uncultured Prosthecobacter sp. | reverse complement strand
CTTTCTGCATCCACTCCACATGATCGAGGAAGCCGAGGTTATGTTTGACCTGAACATGCCCGAAATCGTGCCAGTACCCCGCCGTTGGCGCCGGGAATTGCTCGAGAACTGCCAGCATTTCGCGTTCGCTCGGCATTTCCTCGTAACTGTGGCGACTTTCGATCCCGAGACGTATCCCGCGCTCACCGGCGTAGTAGTAGATCTGCTTGAGGGCCTCGACTGACCGGCGAAAAAACGCCTCCTGATGAGCCTCACGACGCTTTACCGCCTCCAACTTCACCTGCGCGAAGCCTTTGCTCATTTTCATGCCGACCTCTGCCATGCGCACCAGGCGATCGGTATAGTCGCCAATCGGCACACTGCCGAGGTGGAGCACGACGAATTGCGCGCCGATCCGTTTGGCGAAATCGATGGACTTGTAAGTATTGCGAATCGCCCGCTCCCGCTCGCCAGGCCGGTCGGAAGAGAACTGGTAGCAGTCCGGCGAGGCCCGGGGAATCTCGGGAGGCAACGGGCAAAAGTTGTGCACCGAGGATACTTTGATCTTCCCGGCTTCGAGGGTTTTAAGAATGCCCTCTACGAGGGATAGCCGCGTGCCGTGGCCGAGTTCGACGGTGTCGAATCCAAGCTCGATGATTTCCTGGAGCATCGCGGCTCCATCGGTATGTCGGCTAGAGTTCCAGCACGTGGAGAAACTGATCATTTAACGGAACGGCTGACCGTAACGAAGGGCGCTTTTTAGGCAATGCACACTTTATCGAAGGGCAAATGCCTCATTTTCGGCAATTTCCGGCAGCAAAGTGATGCAGGGCGTCCGTGGTGGACGGATCCGTGCCCCAACGGAGAAAGTTGGCGATCGCGTTGTGGACGAAGACTTTTGCCTCGCGAACGGCGTCCTTGAGCGGCAACCCTTTGGCGAGCCCGGCGACGACAGCAGCACTCGTGGTGCAGCCTGTGCCGTGGGTGCTGACGCCGTGGACATAAGGCGCGGTAAAGTTGGAAATGGCGCCGTTTTTCTCGATCAGCAGATCGGTGGCTTCGCTGCCGCGCAGGTGCCCCCCTTTGACCAGGAACGCGCAACCGTAGCGCTCGACCAAAGCGCGTCCCGCTCGCTCTAGGTCGGCAACCGTCGATGGCGGGGCGGGCCAGTCTAGGAGCACCCGGATTTCATCCATGTTCGGCGTAGCCAGGGTCGCGAGCGGCAAAAGCTTCTCGCGATAGAGCGCGATGGCGTCGGGCTTGAGCAAAGAATCACCGCTCGTCGCGACCATGACGGGATCAACGATCAAGGCGGGCGCGTTTGCGCCGGAGATCCGAGGCTTTAGTTCCTCAAGCACTGCTTCGATTATGGGCCGTGAGAACAGCATGCCCGTTTTCAAAGCACGGACGGGGAACGCTTCGAACAATAGCCGGATCTGGTCGGCGACAATGCAGGGCTCGATGGCTTGAATCGCGGTCACCTTTCCCGGCACTTCAGCGACCACACATGTGATCGCGGTGACGCCGTAGACACCAAGCGCGCTCATCGTTTTCAGATCCGCCTGGATACCGGCTCCCGCACTGTTGTCGGAACCGGCGATCGTCAGGCCTACGGGCAATTGCATGACGTGTCCTTTGCGAGAGTATTCGGCGGGCGCAATCCGCAATTGCGGCGCAGCGCGCTCGAAATTAGCGTTTCGACAATGCCCGTGATTTCTGAACTCCCCGGACTCCATGCGACCGTTGATCGCGTCGCGTACATGCCGCACCTTGAGGCTCCTTCGGACAAACCCTTTCCCTTCATCTATTTCATCACCATCCACAATGACTCCGACGAGACGGTGACAATCAAAGGCCGAAAGTGGGTCGTGAGTGATTCAGACGGCGGCGCCGTGGTGATTGAAGGCGATGGAGTGGTCGGCAAGTTTCCAAAACTCACTTCTGGGGAGACGTTCTCGTATAATAGTTATCACGTCATCGGTAACGATAGCGTGGCGGAGGGATCGCTCATCGGGCTCACCGAGGACGGCAAACCCGTGCTCGTGCGAATTCCGCGTTTTGAAATGAAAGCACCGGCGGCCGAGTAACCGTTCCTACGCGGAGATCACCGCGTTCATCGGATGATCATGCGCTTCCAAAGGAAGCTGCGGAAGCAGTCGCTCGCGGAAGCATACGCCGATTACCACGGCATCTTTTCGCAACCGCGGCAGAAAACGATCGTAGTGCCCGCGTCCGCGGCCCAGGCGCGCGCCATCGGCGGAAAACGCGACGCCGGGAACGAGCACCAGATCGAAATTCTGCGGACTCATTTCTGTTTCTGCATTCGAAGCTGGTTCGCGCAATCCCCATCGGGACGGAAGCAGATCGTCGATCGTCCGCGCGCGATGGAACGTGAGGCGTTCATCATCGATCCCGCTTCCGTTTACCCGCGGAAAACCAAACTCGCGCGAATCGTCACCAAGCCAAAGCGATTCGAGTGATGGCTCGTGGCGACTCCCGAAATAGAGCGCGACGACTCGCGCGCCTTCCCATGCAGGGTGGCGGCGGATCGCGTCGCAGATGAGCCCGCTTCGGCGCTCGCCCTCGCTGGGCGAAAGTGGCGGCAAATCACGGAGTTGTCGGCGAACGTCGGCTTTCGTCATGCGTATCCAGTCGACCTAATCTGGGGGCGAGTCCTAAAGTAATAGCAAGCGCACAAAGTTATTCGGAGACGAAGTATTTGGGATGACTCTCCCGCAATTTGTTGAGCCCGACGCTTGCGTGACGCCTCGCTCCCCTTACCCTCTCGACGTGCGAAAACTGTTCCGCCGAAAATCGGCAAGCATTCAGAAGTCTGCGAACGGGAGCGCCGATCACGGTATCGCCGGCGCGCACAAAGTTGGGCTCAAGCCCGAAGGTGATTGGCGAAAGCGCAACTTTATCACCAGCGTGTGGCTCCCCTCGCTCTTCAAAATCCGCGTCGGCAGCGAGACGAGACCTCTCTTCCCACTTTTGAACGATGGCGAGGTGGGCATCACGTGGATCGGCCATGCATCTTTTCTTCTGCAATTTCATGGCTGCAACGTGCTCATTGACCCGAATTGGGCGAATTGGCTGAAAGTGGTGAAGCGCCTCAAGCGCCCCGGTCTCGAGATCTCCCACCTGCCAAACATCGACCTGGTCCTCGTGACGCATGCGCATTTTGACCATCTCGATCGCCGCACGCTGCGAAAGGTCGCCAAAGATCAGCCGATCGTGGTTCCTTTCGATTGTGGAAATCTCGTGCACGACCTCGGCTTTCGCAGCGTGCACGAGCTCGGCTACTGGGAATCATACGCCCACGGGCCAATCGATGTGACGCTGACGCCGTGCCACCACTGGGGCGCGCGCGTGATTCACGATACACATCGCGGGTTTGGCGGGTTCATTATCAAGTGCGGCGGTCGCACTATTTATCATTGTGGCGACACGGCGTATTTCCCGGGCTTCAAGGAAATCGGAAAGCGCTTCGACATCGACATCGCGCTTCTTCCCATCGGCGCCTATGACCCGCCGACCGGGCGTGAGGTGCACATGAACCCGGAGCAGGCTGTGACCGCTTTCGAGGAACTCGGCGCGAAGCTCATGGTGCCGATGCACTATGGAAGCTTCCGATTAAGTTACGAGCCCCTGGACGAACCGTTGAAGCGCTTGCGTCTCTGCGCGAGGAAGCATGGCGTTTCCGACCGCGTGCGCGTCATGGACGAGGGAAAGCCGCTCGTATTTTAAATTACGAGCAGGCACACGATAACCGTTTGCAATTCGCGGCTTGCCGCGCGCACAACGAGTTGATTAGCGTGACCTCGCATTTCCCAGACAGGACACGCGCCGCCGCGCGCGGGTTGAGCTCGCAGGCAAGAAAGACTTAGGGATTCATGCAGCCGATTCATACCTTTAATGTGGTGCCGAAACTCCCCACGGCACTGGAACCGCTCCGAGAGCTGGCCGTTAACCTGTGGTGGACTTGGGAACCGAGTGCTCGAGCACTTTTCCACAAGATCGATCCAGAGCTCTGGCACGCCACCAATCACAGCCCGATCCGCATGCTGCAACGCGCGCGGCAGTCGCGACTCGAAGAGCTGGCGGATAACGACGACTTCCTGCGGGAGATGGAAGCGATCGTTCAGCGTTTCCGCGATTACCTCTCGCGCAAGGACACGTGGTGGAACACGGGAGCGAAGAACAAGTTTGAGGGCACGATCGCGTACTTCTCCGCTGAGTTCGGCTTTCACGAATCGTTTCCGAACTACTCGGGCGGCCTCGGCATCCTGAGCGGTGACCATTGCAAATCCGCCAGCGACCTCGGCCTGCCCTTCGTGGCGATCTCGCTGCTGTACCGTCACGGCTACTTCAAGCAGCAGATCAACAAGGACGGCTGGCAGGAGAGCCTCGAGCTAAATCAAAATTTCTCCCACCTGCCAGTGCGCCCCGTCGAGAAAGATGGCAAGCCGCTGCAGATCGAAGTTCACATTCTCGGACGTCCGGTCGCGGTGAAGGTGTGGCAAC
>CBHXZU010000582.1:0-4518 GCA_966125105.1 uncultured Prosthecobacter sp. | reverse complement strand
GGGAATGAGGGCTTTAGTCATGATGGCAACGTAAGTATTCCCAGACGCAGGGTCGAGCCATGAGGTTGCATGCAGGTTGCTCTGGGTCGAAGATTATGCCGATGCCTGACGCCTCCAAGTTACCGCCTGTTCCCGATGCGCTCCGGGGCGACCGTCCGGCACCGGAAAAGCCCCGATTGGATTTTCGAAACGATCCGTTCAATCCCCCGGAGCAGCCGAAGCCCATCCGTGAAGAGCCGCCTCTCGCAGAAGAGGAAAAGCCGGAGAGGCCAGCGAGTGGACTCGCAGAGTTCGACGCCCCGCACGCATTCGCCAGCGTCCTGACTTCGGGATTCGGCCGCGCGGCCATGATCATCCTCACGTGCATCCTCTCCTTTGGCCTCACGGAGGCGTGCTACCGCGTCTCGCTGATCTTTGATGGCTGGAGCGCCGGCGGCTTCATCGGCTTCATAAAGGCCAATCTTTCCGTGCCCGGATCCCTCTTGGGCGCGCCGGGAGAATGGTTCGCGTCGTTAGGCAATGGCCTGCTTGAACCAACCGGCGTGCCATATTTGATGCTCCTCGTGGGCGCGGTAATTCTCGCCGTGCGATCCGAGATCCACGTCGTGAAACTCATGCTTTTCTACGCGATCGTCGGAGCGATCCACACAGCCTTGCTTTTCAAGATGAAGAATCCGGTGAGCATCCTCCTTTGGCTCGGCACGCTCGTCGGTTACGTCTGGCTCTACCGCTGGTATTGGCGCCAACAGATCCAAGTTGAAGAAGTCGAAGAATCATCCGAGGAATAGCCCTCGATGGGCAAAGTCCTTCTCGTTTTGCTGATTATCTGCGCGATCCCGTGGTCGATACGGACTTGGTGGCAGATGCGTCGAGCCCGCGGCCCGCGGGAGAAGGCGTTCATTGGGCGGATGAACTTTGTCTCCTGGATGTATATCGCCCTCGCGATCATCGCGCTCAATTTTCTGCCGTCGATCCAGGCCAAGCTCTTTGCCCTGCCGGTCTTTTGTGCCGCCGGCATGGCGCTGCAGCATGGCTACCGGAAAGTCCGCGCCCGAATCCGAAACGAGGAAGCCGATCCTCTTAGTCGTGCCCGGCGGATCAACTAAGGGAGAATTCCTCAAACACACCCCTTGGCTCGGGAATAACCAAGCTTACAGTCCTCTCACACTCCACAACATGAAGCGTTTCACCCGAATCCTCGCCGCAGTTTTCGCCCTTTCCGCCGTTGCCTGCGACGCCGAAGAACCCAAAGCCAATAAAGCCGTGAACGATTCCACCGCACCGCACACCGACCTGAGCAAACTCTCGAAGGACGAACTGGCCAAGAAGTTGGATAAAGAGGCCTATTACGTCTGCATCATGGGCGGAACAGAGAAGCCCTTTCAGAACAAATACTGGAACAATCACGAGGAAGGCATCTACGTGGACGTGATCAGCGGAAAGCCACTCTTCACCAGCTCGACGAAGTTTGAGTCCGGAAGCGGGTGGCCGTCGTTCTTCGAACCAATCGACAAGGGAGAGATCGAGGAGATCAAGGACAACTCGCACGGCATGGTCCGTATCGAAGTGCGCGCCAAAACGAGCAAAGCGCATCTCGGCCATGTGTTCGATGACGGTCCAAAGCCGACTGGACTCCGCTATTGCATCAACAGCGCTGCGCTGAAGTTCGTGCCGAAGAAGGATCTCAAGACCGCGGGCTTGGAGAAATACCAGGCGCTACTCGAGGGGAAATCGGCGGAGAAATAAGCGGGGTCGGGAACTCGCAGCCGGGCCTCTTAAGCATCAGCTTCTGTCCCTGATGCCGCGGCGGTCCGCTCCCCATCAGGCGTGAGCTTCTTGAGGCGCTCCGCTGCACTCTGCGATTCCTCGCGCAGATCTGCGTCGATGAGTGTTTCATTGATGGAAAACGCCGCCTGCGTTCCGTCAGCGGCGGCCATGATCACGAGTTGCAACCCGTGTGCCGCGTTTCCTATCGCGAAAACGCCTTCAACGCTCGTTGCCTGGCACGACGAGCACTCGAGTTGACCGGTGTCGGTGGATCTGCATCCGAGTGATGCTGCCAATTCGGACCGCTGCCTCTGTTTCGCGACCAGAAAGACAGCGGCACAGGGTAGAGTGCTTTCGTCCTCAAATACCACGCGTTTCACGTCTTCCCCCTGCCCTTCGAATCGCGCGATCGCGCGATCGAAGATTCGGATGCGCAGTGCCTGCAGGCGTTCCAATTCTGCCGCGGAGAAGTCCGTTGCACCGTTGGTGCAAAGCGAAACGTCGTCACTCCAATGGCGCATCTCGATGGCCAGATCGTAGCCCGCTTTTCCCTGCCCCAGCACCACCAGCGCTTGGTCGCGGTGCTCCCACCCGTCACAGTACGGGCAAACGTGGATGCTCGCTCCCCAGAACTGATCGATCCCCGGGATCGGGGGCAATTCGTCCACGAGCCCCGTCGCGAGTAAAAGGATCCGCGCCTCCACGGTGTCGCCCGCATCGGTCTCGACTGTAAACTTTCCGGCCATGCGCTCGGCCCGGACCACCTCGCAGCGCCGGAATTCCACGGTAGGGTACTTCCGCAGTTCCTCTCGTGCCATTCTCAGGAATTCCGAGGGCGGTGTCCCGTCCCGGGTAAGAAACCCGTGCAAGGCCCGCGACTTGCAATTGCGCGGCTCGCCCTTGTCGCAGACCAGCACGCGCCGGCGACACCTTCCCAGGACCAATGCCGCGCTCAAACCGGCCGGCCCGCCTCCAACGATCACTGCATCAAACATCGTGGAGGATTCGCATCCGCTTTCCGGTTATGGCCGCATCCTCTCCTCGGGAGAACAACCTGCCGGAAGATCAGGCCCGATGTATCAGTAATGGATACAACCGAACTCCTTCTCACTGCGGGACGTGCAGCAGCGGTCTACGTTCTCCTGCTCGCCGTGATCCGCTTTCTCGGAAAACGCGAGGTCGGAAACTTCACGGCATTCGACCTCCTCGTCGCCCTGATGCTGGGTGAGGTCGTCGATGAGATCATCTATGGCGAGGTTGAGTTTTTGCAGGGAGCAGTCGCCATCGGCGCGATCGCGGTCATGCAATACGGCACCAGTTGGCTCAGCTATTCGAGTCACTTCGCCGACAAAGTTCTCGATGGTGTGCCCACAATCGTGGTGCGAGATGGCGCCCTCCAGCGCGAGGGCATGCGCCAGGAACGCATGAACGAACAAGAGGTGATGGGCCTGCTCCGCGAACAGGAAATCGAGGACCTCCGGGAAGTGAAACTTGCGGTTGTCGAAGTCGGCGGCGGGTTAAGCGTGATCAAGCAGCGTTGGGCCGAACCGATCCAAAAAGCCGATCTTGGAGGCGAAGAGGAAAAGGCGCGGCGTAGCGCTTTGGGCGACGAACTGGAACCGCCGGAGCAGTTCAATACGTGCTCGGCCAATGCGCTCAGTTGATGAACCTCGCCGGCATAGCGTTGCGCGGCGTTGTCGCGTTTCTCTTCCTGCTCGCGCTCGTGCGACTCGCCGGAAAACGCGCCATCCGACAGGGCACGGCTATGGACTTCGTGACCGCGCTCATCCTTGGCGAGTTGGTGGACAAGCTTCTGACGGGAAAAGTTCCATTCCTCCAATACGCGACAGCCTCCATCACTGTGCTCGCAATCCACCTGCTCGTGAACGTTCTCTGCGCCCGCTCGAGCTTCATCAACGGTTGGCTCGTCGGGCGCGAAGAATCGGTCGTCGAGCAAGGAGCGCTCGTGCACCGTGGAATGTGCCGCGAAAGGATAACCAGGCGGGCCTTGTTTGCCACTTTGCGCCAGCGCGGCGTCGGCGACATACGCGAAATCAAATCCGCAGATGTTGAGAGCGATGGCGAGGTCAGCGCATTGAAGGAAGCCTGGGCAGCCGAGGCCCAGAAGAAGGATGCCGAGCGACTGCGGAATCGACTCAACCAGAGGTGAGGCGAGCCGCTGCTGCGGTTTGTTCAACGGGCTGGGCGATCCGACTGTTCTCGGGTAAGACCCTTGATCAGCCGATTGTCCGTCGGCTGGATGGCCGCGAGCGCCGCATCATCCTTCGCGAGTTCTTCGAAACGTGGTGCCGAGGCTTTCACTGCGAGAATCTTCCCATCCGCGCTGACGCGCACCAGCCAGCCGGTGGCTTTGTGGCCGATCTTCAGGGTGTTGTTGTAGGCGCTCACGCCCGAGCTCGAACTGGTGCTCGATGGGCGAGTAATGGTGACCGTTGAACTCCGAGACTCGAAGAGCAAAGCGGTCTCAGACTCCAAGGTAAGCTTTTGGCTGCCTCCTGGCTTGAAGATCACCTCCTTCGATCCCTTGCCCAGAGTCCGCAAAGGGTCCTTCTCTTTCTCGTCCTTCATCGCCGCGCTTTGCTCGTTGAAGTACTCGGAGAAGAACATCCACTCGACGGTCACCTGATCGGCGCGCTGAGCGAAGTTTCGGACGTTCACTTCGAGTTGATATTGCGTTCCCCTTTCCCGCTCGCGGGAGTTGGTGTTCGTGGTTCGCGTGGTTCCTGCGCC
>CBHXZU010000581.1:0-4520 GCA_966125105.1 uncultured Prosthecobacter sp. | reverse complement strand
CCTTCTCCTGGCTTCCAATCGTTCTCCGCGGACTTTACATCCTCCCGCGAAATAATCCCCACGATCTTCATCTCGCGATCCACGACCGGCAGGTGATTGATATCGCGCTCGCGCATGATGCGATCCGCGTCCGCGGCACTTTGGTCCATATAACAGAAGTCCGCATCCTGGCGCATCGTGTCCCCGACGCTCGTGGCATTCGGGTCGTGACCGTGTCCGCCCGCATTCCTGTCCGGGTCAGAATGATCGATGACTCCGACCAGCTTGCGATTCTCGACAACGGGCCAGGCGTTGGCTTCGACGGCGCGCATCCGTTCCCCCGCCGTTTGGATGGAGTCACTAGGACTTAGCGCCCCGGTTTTTTCCACGACGACGTCCTCCAGTTTTTTCGGCCCGGACTTTTCCGATGAATTTGACATGGCAGCGAATAGTTCTCCATCGGCATCGACAGGGCTTTCCCTGACGGACGTGTCAGAACCGGGTCGCCGCGGACTTTTTCACAAGTTCCGCAAATTATTCGAAATCCGGACGCTTACGGATCGAACTGAATCCAATCGAGGTTCATCAATCCGCCCTTGCCCGGATTGACGAAAAGGATGCATACGTCCCCACGCCCGACGGGTTTGCTGATGGAGGCTTCCAACTCCTGCAACTTGTCCCAGCCGCCGGTTACCGGCACCTCGATGCTCGCGAGCAAATCTCCGGCTGCCGTGCCCGCGCGAACCTCGATCCGGCCACCCGTGCCACCGCTGGTCGCCCGCGCCTTCACCTTGCGCGTGTTGGCGAGGTTCAAGCCGCGAAACTCGACGAAGTGACCGTGGTTGATCGCCCCAATCACCTTCTTCCCGCTCGCTTCGTTGGCGCTCAAAACCCGGGCACCCTGCACGTCGCCGCTTTCGGCCTCGATGCGGCGGCTGCGTAACGCGACGCGGGCCTTCCCACTGAGCGCGCCGACCACGCCACGACCGGCGTCCGTGTAGGTTGCTTCGAGGATGAAAGTGCCCGGCTTGTCGGCCTTCGGCGCGGTGACTTCTCCGCTCAGGCCGCGCGCGAGCGCCGGGCCTCCTTTGTTCTTATCCAGCTCGAAGATCCATCGCAGCATGATCGCGACTTCATCGGTGGTGTGCTGCGGGTGCGGCAACATTGGGAGCGGTCCCCAAACGCCTGTGCTGCCTTCGCGGACGCGCTTGATGCTCGCCTCGACCGCGCCGGCCCGTCCGCGGTATTTCGCCGCGATTTCCATGAGCGCCGGCCCAATCACCTTCTGCTCGACCGCGTGGCAATTGAAGCAATCGCTCTGCTTCATCAGGGACATCCCGGGATCCATGGCTGCGTCCTTGCCGTCGGCGCGTTGAAAACCTGTGCTCAAAAGCGCGCGCGCCCCGAACTCGTCCGGCTTTGCCGAAGACGGACCATCCTCCGCGTCCTCCACAGAGATTCGATAGCTCACCTTCTTTTCGGGAGTGAAGAAGTCACCATCCCGCGGCTCCTCAAACTTCACCACGGGCTCGGAGTTTCCGACGGTCAAAGCCGCGCTCGCTTTTGAAGTTCCGCCCCTCCCGTCGCTGACCTCGACCTCCGCCTGGTAATTCCCCGGCTCGGCGATCGTGGCTTTCAGCGTTTCGCCCGTGCCGAGCACTTTGCCGCCGGGTTGAAGCCTCCACGTGTAGCTCAATGGGTCGCCCTCGAGATCCTTCGAACCCGCGGCGCTCAGCTCCACAGCAAGGGGCTCGCGTCCGCTCACCGGCCTCGCCGCTGCTTTGGCGATAGGCGCGAGATTGCCGCGCGTGTAAGAGATCTTCAGCAACTGCGAGTCTTTGTTCGCGCCCCACGTTTCGCCGTAGTCGAGCAGGTAGAGGCAATGATCCTTGCCAAACACCGCGTCCACCGGGCGCTTCACCAGCGTGGCGCCATTCGCGACCGCTTCTTTCGCTCGATCGATCTGATCGGCCTTGTTCGCCACGACCAGGGCGTTCGTGAATGATTCAATGCCGACCAGGTTCGAGTCGGCGTCCAGCCGCGCCCACTTGATGAAAGGCCGCTCCCAATCCCAGAACAGCAGGCAGCGGCTGAAGTGCTGCGGGAAACCATTCGTTTTCGCCACGTCGATCCCGCAATAATATACCGGCCCCGCGCACGCGGTGCGGCCACCCTCGCCAAGTTCCGGCCACTTCTTTGGCGAGCGATACGGCCAATAGATGAACGCCGGTGTGGCGGACGGCAATTCGCGCAACCCGGTGTTGTTCGGGCCGTCATTGACCGGGTGCGACGGATTAAACGGCTGGCCGACTGTCTTCGTCACGTAGTCGTAGTCGTTATAAGCGAAGTTATCCCCGATGAAATAGGGCCAGCCGAAATTGCCCGCCTTCTTCGCCTGGTTGATCTCGTCGTAGCCACGAGGCCCACGTTTACCGTCGCCATTCGCATCCGGACCGACCTCGCCCCAGTAAACGTAGCCAGTCTTTTGATCGATGCTCATTCGCCACGGATTGCGGCAGCCCATTGCGAAGATTTCGGGCCGGGCTTTCCCCTGTCCGGCTTGCACACCCGAGAGCCAGGCGAAGTGATCCTTTAAGTCATCGAGCTTACCCTTCTCCTCCTCCGTCTTGGCGCGCTTTGCCAGTTGATCCAGCATGATCGAGACGCTTCTCCGCTCGGCATCCAGTTTCTCCGGCGTCCAATTCGCCGCTTCGCCAAAAAGATTCCCCTCGGGGATCTCATACGTCCCGTCCGCTTTCGGCCGAATGCGGTTAATCTTCCCCGCGAGCGAGTTCGTGTTCGACGCGCTCTTCTGCGCATCCCACGGCGCCGTGTCCGGACGTTCATCAATCGGCGCATAGCCCTCGCTGTCGCCATGCGGATGCGTGTTATCACCCGCCGAAAAATAGAGGTTCCCATCGGGACCAAACTCCACCGACCCGGCGTGGTGGCAGCACTCCTTGCGCTGCTCCTCGTATTTCAAGAGCACCTTCTCGCTCGCGAGATCGAGCACGTCGCCCTTCATCGTGAAACGCGAGAGCGATTGCCCGAAAAAGTCCGGCGGCGAATAGAGACAGTAGATCCAGCCATTCTCCGCAAACTTCGGATCGAGCGCGAAGCCGAGGAAACCATTCTCTTGTCCGGTGAAGACCTTCAGTTTGCCGGCCTCAACGAGCTGCTTCGTGTCGGGGTGATAGATCTTCAGCGCGCCGTTGTATTCGTTGATGAAGATGCGCCCATCTGGAGCGATCTCCAACTCCATCGGTTGAGGAATGCCCTCGACGAGCTTTTCGACTTTGAAACGGTAGTCCTGGACCTCCTCCGCTTGGGCCAGCGGAATGAGTGCGGCAATGGAGGCTGCGAGCGGAAGGAATTTCATCGAGGTCCCGAGGCAATACCCGGGAGCCGTGGTTCTTGGCCAAAATCCGCCTCCAAACGAGATGACGTTCTATTGGGGCGCAGGCGCAGGCGCAGGTGTGGATGCGGGAGCCAGCTCCGGTTCCTTGATTCCCACTTTGCCTTCCAGCGTGGTCACCTTCCCCTGCAGCATCTGCACCGTCGCTTGGAGGGAGGAAAGTTCGCGCTCCTGCTCCTTGTCCGCGCGGTTGAAGAAGTAAACGAGGACCACGATGCCGATCAGGAACAGAACGTCCACGACGTGAGTGACTTTGTCTGATGTGGTCATGGCGCGAGGATGAATGCGTCTTTGCGAAACGGCTATCGATTTCAATTCGCGCGCTCGGCTGGGCGCGGCTGCCCCGGAGCCTACTTCAATTGCACCGTCCCAAGCCATTCGCGAACTTTCTCGAGCGAAGGCATGACGGCCCGAATTCGGTGAAGGATCACTCCCGCTTCAAAGGATTGTGTCTTCGCGGAAGCTCGGCTTCTACCCTGGCATCATCCACCCCGCCATCCCAATGGCTTGGCTGATTTTCGAGTCGGATGACATTCCCTTCGCAAGCCCTTGCATCGCGTTTCAGAGCGCTTGCATCGGCGTTTTTCGTCCCTTGCATCGAGTTCCGCGGCGCCATGACATGCTGCCACAGCGGGCCGACGTCGTTTCCCGTCGATCCGGCAAGGTGTCGCGCCGCTTGGGATTCGTATCGCGAAAGGATTTCCCAGCATTGTCATGTGACTTCGACCCGACGGTAAGTGATAGGACCCTCTCCCATGTTTCTCCGTCGCCTCTGGCTGCTCTGGCTCTGCACACTCCTCTTGCTGATTGCCGTAACAGTCTTTCCAGTCAGCACCCGGCTCACACGCACTGCCGCGGTCATCCTTGCCGCTGTGATTTGGTTCGGCGTCATCGGTCTGCTTTGGCGCCGGCTTGCCGCGCGGATCGCCCTGCTGGCGCTCACCGCCACGGTCGGAGGCTTTTTCATCCTGCCGGATCGGTCATTACCACCTCAGGAGACTCTGCGCTCGGATTACGTGACCAGCCTCGGCCGATATGAAGGTTCACGGTATTATTGGGGTGGCGAGAACAGCCGCGGAATCGATTGTTCCGGGCTCATTCGACGCGGATTGATCGACGCCATGCT
>CBHXZU010000580.1:0-4531 GCA_966125105.1 uncultured Prosthecobacter sp. | reverse complement strand
CGCGTCGCGAATTGCCAGTTGTTTACGACATGGCGAGCACCTCGGAGGATAACGGGGTCCCTCAAGGCTACGCGGAGTTGGTGATCAATTCGACCGAGCACCTGTGGCTGACGGTGACGCCCAAGCCTCCAACTCCGCCCTCACCGTAGCGCAAGCGATTGGCGCAATTGCAAAAAGAAGTTTCCGGATCGCTCCCCTCCAACATTCCCACCCTACTCAGGCCGGAGACCCGAGCCACCGCAGGCGTGCGCATGCGAAAGGCGGAAATTACTTTCGGAAGACCTGTGAAGGTCGCGCGCGATTCCGCTGCCGGAATTCTGCAAGCAAGTTGATTTCAACGCGTTCCGCTACCAACTATCCCGACGAGGAAGTCATTTTCGAACCTCCCGAGTACGTATCGCCCGCCTACCGCTACTCGGGAGGTCCGACAACGCGCGTATCGTCCGCCTATCGATGCTCGGGAGGTTCGACAACGCGCGTATCGTCCGCCTATCGATACTCGGGAGGTTCGACAACGCGCGTATCGTCCGCCTATCGATACTCGGGAGGTTCGACAACGTGCATATCGTCCGCCTATCGATACTCGGGAGGTCCGACAACGTGCATATCGTCCGCCTATCGATACTCGGGAGGTCCGACAACGTGCATATCGTCCGCCTATCGATACTCGGGAGGTCCGCCCGAGTATGCAAACGCGGGATAGATCCCGTCGGGAGCTTCGTCCGCGACTCCCAATTGGGCGTAGCGGACGACGGGGTGTCCGTCCGCGACCTCGATTTCAGTCCATCCCAGCTTTTACGCTCCCGCTTGCCGCAAGCGGATGGCGGGAGGGTTGAATTCTTGCGGCCACAGCTGGCACAGATCAAACACAGATGATGGGTGCCTCTGTTTGAATCACCCCTTTTGAACAGATCTGGTGCTTCATCTTGATCCGCCAGCACACGCGGAAACGGATCGCTCGAAGCCCGATCGATCCTCCATGGAGTTTCGGTTTCAGGAAATATTTCCCCATCCGTGTTTGATCTGTATCCATCTGTGGCTGAATTCCCCGCGCCCGATCGTCCGGAACCAGAGAGCTTGCATGAAACGGGCGTTTTCCGAAAATCGACGCCGATGAAAACCATCCTCGCCGCCCTACTTTTTCTTACCATGAGCACCATCGCCGCCGACGGACCTGTCTACCACATCGTGCACTTCAAGTTTAAGGCCGACGCCAAACCCGAAGACGTGAAGAAGGTCGAAACCGGCTTTGCGGAACTCAAAGGCAAGATCAAGGAAGTGGAGACTCTGGTAGGAGGCACGGATATCTCGCCCGAGAAGCTCTCGGACGGCTTCACGCACTGCTGGGTGGTGACCTTCAAGGACGAGAAGGCCCGCGATGCGTATCTCGTTCACCCCGCGCACAAGGCGTTCGTGGACATCCTGAAGCCCGTGCTCGAGAAACCGCTCGTGGTGGACTTCATTCCAAAGAAGTAAGCTCGGACGACCACGTCGATTTTAACCGGAGGCGGCTCCTTGATCGGGGCCGCCTTCGTCGTGTTTGGGCGCAACAGCGCATGGCACGCCCAGCAATTTAGACAGGATTACAGGATTACAGAATTACAGGATTGGGGGTTGGGGTTGGGGAACTTGCGGGGGCGCTCTGCAACTCCTCACGTTACCCACCGTTTGAAGCGCAATCCCGTTAATCCTAAAATCCTGTCAATCCTGTCTCCCCCGTCTCACTCCCGACGTCCGTGAGGGCAGGAACCATTCACGATCGAGCAGGCGGACGAGCGAATCGTTCAAATTTCTGAGCGAAGCGTTCAAGCATTCGTCGCTGGTCGCGGCCACGATGGCGGGGCTTCAGAACCTATGAAGATCCTCTCCTCTATGGCGGCGCTCGCCGTCGTCCTTCCTCTCGCTGCGGTCGCGCAGCAAGCCGTCCCGGAATCACCCGCAATCTGGCGCGAGGTCACGGGCGTCGTTAATACTTATCCAGGCGGCCCGGGCACCACGGCGGTGCCCGTTTTCACCCGGCCGCACATGCCGGCGTTCCGCACCAGCGCGGATGGGCGCATTGCCGTCATCGTGGAAGGCGGCGGCGTGATCGGCTCGACGCCGGGCTTCGTGCTCATGATGCCGGAGAAGATGAGCGTGCCGTTCCTGCTCAATCCGGCGGACTCCTACACGATGTCGTCGACGACGGTGACGCGGATCAATGTCACGAACAGTTTCGGAAACACCTCGCTGGGCACGCGGAACTTCACCGATGGCGTGAAGTATCCATCGCACGTCTGCATGTGGGACCCGGGCAGCAATCCGCAGGTCGTGGCGGGCGAGGACGTCTATAATTTGAAAGTCTTCTGCAGCGCGAACACGGGAACGTCGCCGGACAATCGCACGCAGTTTTTCGTCACCCCGATCCGCATCACCGTAAGCAATCCCAAGACTGCGTCGGCTTCGATCCGGCTAATTGAAAAGACAGGGCCGACGATCGCGGGTCCGCAATACACGTTCCAGGGCTCCGCGTTTGAGCCCGTGATCGCCGGCGACGGCCGGCTGCTCATCGTGCGAGTCGGTTCACCGAGCCTGCCATGGACGGATCCCGTCACGGGCGTGGCAAAGCCGGGGCAGGGCTGCGACATCGTTTATTCGTACTACAGCACGGGCCCGGAAGCAGATCCGTCGCAGTGGACGAACATCATCCCGATCTCGCACGCGCCGTACGACACGCGCATCAACACGAAGTTTGGTTTTGCGATGGCGCCGTTCCGCGACCCGGAGGGCACACTGATTCCCGATGGCGAGGACATCGGCGCCTCGTACCCATGGATCGATCGCGAGGCGAAAAACCTCATGTTCGAAACGGTTTTCGATCGCCTGCACTTCAACGCGAACGGCACGTGGAATAATGGTCGCTATCCGCAAACGGCGGCCCCCGGCGAAACGGCAGATTACGCTCAAGGCGAAGACGGCGGAAAGCACCAGGGCATCTCGCTCGTGGGCCTCTGGACGCACGGGAAGATTGTGATGATCGACAATCTGAATAACGCGATGGACTACGCGATCGGTCAAGGCGACACGAGCGTGACAGGCGGTCCATCCACCGGCCCGCAGCACCGGCTCGTGAACCTCTACCAAGCCAACAGCGGGCCGCTCGGCAATGAATCCGGCTGGCTGCTCCTCGGCTACGGCCGCTCGACCAAAAAGATGCCGAATGGCGAGAACGACAACGCGAACATCATCGATTCACTCGAGAACATCTTCAATTATCGCACCCAGTCCTTCCCGCTCACGCGCCGCGACGTGGTGTGGCCGATGAGCAATGGCCAGCAGGCGGATGAGCTCGTATTCGACGATTACCTTAACCCCGACGCCTTCATCGTGGCGAACATGGCGGGGCTGATCACTTTCCCCTCGAACTCGGGCGCATCCAGCGGCGGGAACAGCTTCACTCATCACACAGGCTGGAACACATCGACGAATGTCTTCAGCAATCCGGTAAAGCTGCAAAATGCGGCGACGCCCACGACGGACAAATGGATCGTGCCGAAGCATGGGCTCGTCGTCGGCGCTGGACGCGTGGAGCCCGCGGCATCTGGCGGCGTGCACGGCAAAGGGTTCTCGATGGACGGGAACATCGGGGTGGAGTTCACGGTCGTCGCGCAGCCGCAAAACGTGATGAGCAAGGACTGGTATGTCGGCCTCTTCGTGGATTGCCGCTTCGCCAATGACACGACACAGCGGCGGCTCGTCACGTTCCCCGATGGCACGAGCATTCATCTCTACGGGCGGAGCCAGGTGCTTTATGCCGATGCGAGTGGCGCGATCATTCACCGAATCGCGTTGCCCGCGGTGAACACCACATTGCCGGCGAGCGCGATGGACGATCTGCTGCCTGACACGGGTTGGGCGCATCTCGGATTCCAGATCCTCGATGGGTGCACGCAGGTGGACTTCTACCTCAACGGCATTCCTTACAATCGCTGGGAGGACGCCTATCAAACGCTGTTTACGATGGTTCCGGGCAAAGTGACGCTCGGCAAAGTCTCGACCAGCAGCGTGCCGGGGTTTGCGGGATGGCTGGATGAGTTCAAAGTTTTCGCGCACGCGCTGGACTATGAAAGCGCCTGCAACCAGGCGAATGGCAGCCTCATCGGCCTGCCCAGCGCCTACACGGGCGAATGGAAGACCAAGTTTGCGTCGCGATTCCCCTCATGGGGTCAGACGGAGATTACCAACTTTCTTAAGAATAACGGTGAAGCGACGCACCCGCTCTACGCGAATTTCTACGATTACCGCGCAGACAATGGCGCGCACCGCGACAACGTGCCCTCGGGAACCGTGGCCCTGCGGCAAAGCGTGCATTTCCCCGAGGGACCGCTGTTTCACGACCGTCCGCGGCCGGATTCAGAAACGAATGTCTTCTGTCTGCAATGCCACCATGTGGATGGCAAAGCCGGCCTGAGCCTCGCGGCGCTGGAGTTTGACGATACCTGGATGGCGTCAACCGATCCCCGACGCCAACCATCCCAGCCGCCGCGACGGC
>CBHXZU010000579.1:0-4531 GCA_966125105.1 uncultured Prosthecobacter sp. | reverse complement strand
GGAACCGGCCTTCTTAGCCAGCATAGGGCCAGCGGCAAGAGGCGGGAGTGGGAAACTGCTGTTCGGTTCGTGACGTGGGAGAGGCGGGGAGTCCGGATTTACAGGATTGTTTTGATTCGAATTTCGCGGTTCGGGGCCATCCTCGGCCCTTTCAACGTAACCTGGAGCAATTCGAGATCGCCCTGGGGTCCATCGGAGTCTCTCCGGGACCTTCGGAATCGTCCTCAACGGCAGATCACCCCGAACGATCCGCATGTCTCCCTGAACGATCCGCATGTCTCCCTGAACGATCCGCATGTCTCCCTGAATGCCTGGCAAATTCCCCTGGCCGACTTGCAGATCTCCCTAAACGAACCGCAGATCTCCCTCGACGACTCGCAGATCTCCCTGGACGACCCGCAAGTCGCCCTGAACGACACGCACATCTCCCTGGACGACGTGCCGTTCTCCCCGCGCGATCCGCACTTGTCCCTCAACGCCTGGCAGATCACCCCGCGCGACTCGCAGATCTCCCTGAGACGCTGAAGGGCGGGGCAGTCCCAGTCCGTTTGATGTGAAGTCGGACAAAACCGCATACCGCAGGACCGAAAAGCCGGTCATCCCGGCGGAGCCTAAGCGACAGAGGGACCCCGAGCCACCCGCAGGAGCTCCGTCGCCGGGAAATCTTTGAGAATCGCCCCACCGCCTGGAGTTTCTATAGCTAGAGACCTCCGACTCCCCCATTTCCATACACCGCCCCGGCGACCGGCCCCGCTGCCACTTTGGCTCCCGCCCTACGACCCCTTTACGGCCGCGTTGATGATTTCCATCGTCTTCGCCACATTCGCCTCCACCGAGTACTGCGCAGCTTTCGCCCGCAGATGCTCCCAAGCCCCCGCCCGCTTCGGCGGATCCTGCCATGATTCAATCGCCGAAACGAGCGCCCCGATGTCCGCCGGGTCCGAGACGATCTCCCCATCGATCACGCTCAGCAGTTCAGAAAATCCATTCGCTGCCGTCGTGATTACCGGCAGCCCTGCCGCCATCGCCTCCAGGCATGCATTCGAGAATGGCTCGTAGATCGTCGGCAGGATGAAGACGTCCGCCATATTATAGAGCGCCTGCATTTCCGCCGCCGGCTGCGGACCCACAAAATGCACACGGTTGCACTTGGGCAGCCCCCGCTGCTTACCCTTCCCCGCTACAAAGAGCACCGCATTCGGCACCTTCTTTACCGCCTGGATCGCGTACTTCAGCCCCTTCCGCTCCCACCCCGACCCGGCAAAAAGCAGCGCATACGATCCCGCGGTGAGTTGAAATTCCCTCCGCTGTATCAGCCGCAGCTCCGGATCCCGCGGATATTGCGGCACCCCATTCAGCACCACTTTGATCCGCTCACTCGGCGTTCGGTAAAACTGCTCGATCTCCCGTTTCACCATCGTGGAGTTCGCGATGATTAGCTTCGCGCCCTTCGTAAAGAGCACTCGCTCGAGCTTCACAATCTCGCGGTGCTTGCGCTGAAATCGACGCACAAAGGGCCTCCACCATCCCTCCCGCGCCGCCCGCCGCTCCAGGTAGGAGGCATGCACGCCATCCCCCGCGCGGTAAGCGTCGCACGCCCACACCCGCTCGAGAGAGAAAAGAAAATCGCAGTGCTCCTTCGGCTTCGCGCGACGCAATGCGTTGGCAAAGTGCCGCGGCGTATTCCCTCCCACGATGATCTTTTCCCCCACCCACTTCGACTGCTCCCATTCGCTCGATCCAAAGAGCACCACCTCGTGCCCTGCCTCCTTTGCCGCCTCGGAAAACCGGCGCGCATAGGCCTCCGCTCCGCCAGAGCCGGAGTAGCCGCGTCGAACGAGCCCGAGTTTCATCGCGGCGGCTTGTAGCGAACGCGGCTCCCCGCTGGCGAGTCCTGTCGATTGCTGCGTTGCGAGCTTGAAACTTCGCAACGTCTCGTTCGACGGTGCGGGGTGCAGCTTCCGCAGCCCATCCTTTACGCGACGAGCGCCCGCATCGGCGGGCCGGGGCTCGACGCCGTGGCCGCGGAATCCCTTCGCGCGCTGGAGGAAGCGAAGCTCGATTGGCACGCCCTATCCTTTGAAAACCGCAGCGAGCTGCCCAATTTGCGCATCTCCACCTTGCGGTGGCATCCCGTGCGACTGCTCAGCGGCCTGGGCAGCGAGTATTATTACGGAGCAAAAAAACACGCGCTGGATCGCGCCGCCGCCCGGCGCCTTGCCAAGGATCCGTGCAAAATCTTTCACGGCTGGAGCGGCGAATGCGTCCGCTCCCTGCGGATCGCAAAGGAGCGCGGCATCCGGACGCTCATCGAGATCCCCACATGGCACCGCCATAAAGGGAAAACGAAGCCGACACGACTGACCAAGAGCGAGCGCGAAGCCGCGGCCGCGCGCGGTTGGCAGGGCATGAAAAACAAGCTGCTCGTCTCGCGACAACAGATGCTCGAGGAGTACGACCTCGCCGACCGCATCCTCGTCCTCAGCGAAAAAGCGGAGGAGACCTTCCTCTCCGCCGGCGTTCCGAAGGAAAAACTTTTCCGCCACCACCGCGGTGTGAACGTGGAGCGCTTCACGCCCGCGGCCGCGCCGCCGGAGAAGTTCCGCGCGGTCTTTGTCGGCGCGCTCATCGAGCGCAAGGGCGTGCACCATTTGCTGCGCGCGTGGAAAAAGCTCGCGCTCCCCGGCGCGGAACTGGTCCTCGTCGGCACTGTGCATCCGGAAATCGAACCCGTGCTGAAAGAATGCGCCGATCCCTCAATCGTCGTTCGCGGATTCGTCGATGACGTCGCCGCCGAGTACCGCGCCGCCGCCGTGCACGTTTTCCCCAGCGAGTGCGAAGGCAGCGCCAAGTGCACCTACGAGGCCGCCGCCTGTGGACTCCCGCAAATCACCACCCGTGAAGCCGGCGACGTCGTGCAGCACGAAGTAAACGGCCTGATCATCCCGCCAAATGATCCCGAATCTCTCGCCGCCGCGATCCAGCGACTGCACGGCGATCGCGCGCGCTGCGCAAAGCTCGGCGCCGCCGGACGCGAACGAGTCTGCGCGCACTTCACGTGGGGACATTTTCGCCAGCGACTGCTTGAAGCCTATCGCGAGGTCACCAAAGGGAGCGCCGCCGCATGAGAGTCCTCGCCATCCAACTCAAGCGCATCGGCGACCTGATCCTCACCACGCCCGCGCTCGCTGCGCTCACCGCAAAAGGCATTCACGTGTCGCTGCTCGTGGACAGCGGTTGCGCGTCGCTGCTGCCGGCGATCGATGGGCTCGATGAAAAGCTGGTCCACTACAAAGGCGGCGGAAACGGCCCGCTCTGGCGCCGCCTCCGCGCCGATGGCTGGGACACCGTGCTCGATTTCACCGGCAACGATCGCTCCGCCGTGATGAGCTGGTATTGCCGCGGACGCCGCCGCATCACCTTTGACTGGGTGCGCGCGCGCTGGTGGAAACGGCTCGTCTACCACGAGTACATCGATTCGCCCGTCCGCATGGCCCACACGTGCGACCACTACACCGATCTTGCGCGCCCGCTCGGCATCACGACCGATGGCGAGCTATGCCCTTCCCTGCATCTCGGCGACGAGGTCCGGCAATCCGCGGCGAAGCTCGTGTCGAGCGTCGGCATTCCCTCGAAATACGTGCTCATTCACCCCGGCACCGCGCGCCCGGAAAAATATTGGCCCGCGCCCAAGTGGGGCGAGATCGTCGCGAAGCTGCGCACCGCCGGTCACGCCGTGCTCGTCACGTGCGGACCCGATGTTTACGAGCAACAGCACGCCCGCGAACTGATGCTGCACGCGGAAAAGCTCTGTTCCTCCGACGTCTCACCCATGGCCCTGCTCTCCCCGCCCAGCCTGCTCGAGTTTGCCGCCGTCGTTCAGGCAGCGCACCTGGTCATGAGCTGCGATACCTCGACCGTGCACATCGCCGCCGCGTTCCAGCGTCCGCAGATCAGCCTATTCGGCCCGACGAATCCCTTCCATTGGCGCCCGCGTCATCCTCGCGCCGTCGTTCTCAGCGCCGCGCAGCCAAACGCGCCGCTTACGGAGTTTCAACCGAAGATGAAGGGATCGGCGATGGAACTCCTGCCGGCAGCGACGGTGTGGGCTGCTGCAGAGCGCCTGTTGTCTTCGGCTTCCGCTTAGGCAGGTAAGACTTAAACTTGGCTAACCAGCGGCGCGCCCAGGCGAACTCGATGCTGAGAATCGCCAGCCCCGCCGGAATCACCAGGATTGAAGGCCCAGGCAGCACAATCATCACGATGCCAATCAGTAACACTGTGAGGCCGATCAGCAAAATGAAGAGCTGACGCATCGTCCGAAGCGTCGCCGCCAAGGCTGCCGCCGCGCCATTTCCATTTCCGGCAATCACATTGCCGTTCCCATTCGCGGCATTCTTGTCCCCGTGGTGGGGAACTTCATTCTTGGGAGAATTGGATGACGCCGAGGGCATGTGCTGGAGCCACTTTATCCAAATTGCGGGGAATGAAAGGATTTTCATCGGAGTCTTTGAATCGCTTCGCGGCTCAT
>CBHXZU010000578.1:0-4541 GCA_966125105.1 uncultured Prosthecobacter sp. | reverse complement strand
CCAGAGGAACTCCCCCGCCTGATCCGCCGAAAACGAGCACTTCACCACACACAACCCGTTCTTGAACAACCCCACCGACTCGATCTTCGGTCGCACTGCCTTTTCATCCGCCGGAGCAACTCCGACCACCGCAAACAGGCCAAGCAAAACTGCCGTGAGTTTCATTCCGCCCAAGTGTGAACCGAAGCGGAGCGCAGATGGTCTCCCAAACATACTTCTGAGAAAGGAGACAAATCTCGCGCAGGCTGTCAGGCTTGAGGTTGTAAAAGGTTTGTTTGGGAATCTGGCGCGAAGGCAGACATCGCAGCACTCGGCGTTACCGCGCTCATCCGTGCCGACTTGCTCGTCGACGCTCACAAGTCCGTGCTGAAAAACGCGCGCTCGCCAGGAGGCGATCCACCACGAGACTGGCACCCAAATCCTGAGGACATGGGCATTCGTCCTCAATTGCATTGGCCCGTCTCCTTCATCTCACGTCTCGCTGCGATCATGCCATTGATTGCCCTGCAACGCGCATTCCCCCACGAATACGGCAACTCGCGCGATTCATTGGGCAACGCTTTCCAAATATGAATCAGTCGTCCAGCCCATCGACACCTCAACACCGCGAGAAGCTAATTGATCTCGAATCCGACGAAACCACCGCCACCAGCAAAGATCTCACGAACGCCCAACGAGGGAGTCAGGCAACGGAGGAGGTGGGAGGAGCACAGCCGGGCAGTGAAGAATCGCCGATGAAGAGCGCGGTGCATGTCAACCCGATCGGCGAAAACTGGGAGGTCGAAAGTGATGCTGGTACCCTTGGGCAGGCGGAGACCAAGCAGGAAGCCGTGGAACTCGCCCGGACTCTGGCAAAGAGAACGGCGCGCCAAAGGTCATCGTGCACGGGAGCGACGGCGCGATCGAACAAGAGGTGACCATCCAATGATACCCTCTCGATGGGGGTGGGCTCCGCACCCGCGATCCTTTCTGGCGACCTGGAGATCGCCGCTCCTTGGCGCAAGCGCGCCTGCGATGTGGCATAGCCTTCCACAGTCCGCGCGGTTGTAACCGTGCTCCAGACGGCACGACCGGGCGACAAAAAGTTGTCCTCGGAAGTTGCTCTAAGGACCCGCGATTTTCAAATGCGCGGTTACCACGGATGCGCCGTCAGGCGACCCATTGCCATCCTGCGTTACTTCACACCGGATGGAGGCAGTCTCTCCTTTCTCCGTGCTGCGTGGTTTCACCCGCACACGCCAGCGAAAGTCGTCCAATCGTTGCTGGTCGCAGGTGAAATTCTTGCTCGTGGACTCGGCTGTGAGTTTGACGACCGGAAGCGTGTCTCGATCGGCTTGGACGATGAACTCGCGCTCCTCGGCGGCGCCGCCTGCCTTCCACCACGCCAAACCGGGAACAACGCTGACGTGTGGAGTTCCCTCGCGATCAATGGTGAGCGTATGCTGAGACCCGTCACTTGTCGTCACCTTCACGGACGATGCCGGGTTCGGATGCTTCGCAGATCGAGTGAGCACGACGCGAACGACACCTGGGTGATCCACCGAAGCCTGCGCGGTGTCGATGCTCGCTGAGGCGCAATCACAGGTGCTGCTTGCTGCTGCGATCGAGAGAGACTGACCGCCGGAATTACGTGCCTTGAAGAGCACGATCGCCTGGTCCGACCCTTTTGCAAACTTCGCGCACTTGCGCGTAGCATCCCAAACGACCTCTGCGGTCGCGGACGATACACCGGCAAACACCGAGCAGATGGCCAGGATCGTCCTCGCAATCATCGCGCGCGTGCCCCTCGCAGATTCCAGCGAATGCAGATTCCTGGCGAGCATGCTCATTGCGGAGAGATCGAAAGGCGAAAGAAGCGCGCCGAGTGACCAGGCTCGGTCGCGAGATAGGCGTCCGTAAACTCCACCGCCCGTGTCGGACCCGAACCGCTTTCAGTCACGGTCGCCCCATTCAGCACGGCGACAAATGGCGCACCGGCGGTGCTGCGCGCAAGTTCGACCCATGAACCGGTCAATCCATCGGCGCCTTGAATGATGCCGATTACATCGGTGGCGCTGGTATTGCGCTCAAAGCGCAGCACGGCCCGCCCGTTGACCAGTTGCGACTGGAGCGATGACACGGTCGATCGCAAAGGATCCGTGTTTTGAAAGTATTCTACTCCGTTGGCCAGGCGGTCTCCATCCACGTCCGCTTGGAACGCCGACATCACTTCATTGGAGACAAATTGCCCGAGGGCCGTCCCTCTCCATTTGTGGAAAGGCTTCGGCGTCCATTGCAACGTCGCCCCCGAGTTACTGTGGCTTAGGGCGAAATTGCCGTAGTCTGAAGAAAGTCTTCCGCCGGCATCCGGGGTGACGGTGCCGAGCGCAAACGTTCCGTTCAGGCTGCTGCTCGTCAGGACCGGCCACGAGCGATTGGCGGTCCAATAGGCATCCGAAAAGTTCACCGTGCTGCCTGCGGAGTTGAAGGTGACGTCCATGACCGCTCCAGGCGCGACCGTGACCGCGCCCGCGGCGACTTGGTTTCGCGCGGAACTCGCGTCGGCGTTTGCGGTGAGCGTCCACTTCAACCGAGCGCCCGCGCCATAGTTCAAGGCACCTCCGACCGTTTGCGAGCCCGTCGTGTTTCCCGGCGCGTGGATTGCGTTTGCGGCGAACGTGAGGTTGCCGCCGATGGTTCCCGTCCCGGCGAGGGTCGCGCTTCCGGCAACGGTCACGGCGCTGCCGGCGGCGAGCGAACCGTTCACGATCGTCGTGCCGGTGTTGAGGGAAGTAGCACCGGTGAAGGTGTTGGTCCCGCTGAGCAGGAGCGTGCCGGCGCCCCCGCTCTTCACGAGCGCGCAGATCCCTTCGCTCGAAAGATCCGTGATCGTGCCGCTAAAGGTGAGTGTCTTGCCCGCAGCGACGTCGATGGCGTTGTTCGTGCCCAGGCTCACGTTCGGCGCGCTGACCGTGGAGTGGTCCGTGACGAGAAGCTTCGCATTCGCGGCGCGTTTAAAGCTCCACGAGCCCCACGCCGGGCTGGCGAATCCGGCGAGGGTGCCACCGTTCAGCGTGATGGTGCCGACGTTCACGTCCGCATTGACCGCATCCGTCGTGAGGGTGCCTCCGGCGTGGACCGTGATCGGCCGCGTCTGCGTGCCATCCCAGCCAAACAAGCCGTTGATCCCGGCGCGCAAGGTCGCGCCGCTGTTCACGGTGATCCCGCTCACAAAGCTGAATGCGCGATTCGTCGCGGCGTTGCCGGGATTCGCGTAGAGCGTGCCCGTGTTCACCGTCACGCTGCCGACGAATGGATTCGAGCCGTTGATATTCAGAGTGCCCGTGCCGTTCTTCACCAACGCCCCATTTCCGGAAATCGCGCCCCGCAGCGTTTGCGTCGCGGTGCTGTTGTAGTTGAGCGTGCTGTTGAGGGTGATCGGCATCCAATGATCGCCGTTGTTGAGTCGCGCCGCCCCGTCGAGTCTCAGCTCGCCTTGCAGGATCTGCATCTCGGCATTGTGCGAGTTATTTGCGTTGGTCAGGACCAAGGTGCCCGCGCCGTCTTTGAAGAGAATGCCGACGATCGGGTTGCTGTCCATCGGCACGGTTTGCAGCGTGTTGCCCGCCGCGGGACTATTCACTGTGTTGGCAATGGTGAGCGTCGTTCCGGCGGCGGGCCGGAAGAAGCCGCCGCTCGGTCCAATGACTACTCCGCGGTTGGCATCGTCGATCGTCATCGTCTGCGTCGTCTCGAGAATGCCGCGATTGAGCTGGAGCCACGCGCCGCCGTAGAAGGCGGGATTGCCGCCGAGGTTGGTCTCGCTGCTGATCTTGAGCGTGCTAAAGCGTCCGTCGCCGATGATCGTCGCGCCGAGGTAGCCGCTGTTGTTGCCGGTAAGGGTGGTGCCGCTTTCCACGTAAGTGATCCCGCCGCCGCCTACCCCGCCGCTGATATTCGCAGAGATGATCAGGCCCGTGTTTCCCCGAATGGTGTTTTCGGTGAAATTCTTCGCCTTGATCGTTCCCGCCAGGGTCTGCGTTCCCGAACTGGTGTAAGCGCCGATGGTAGCGCCACCGTTTAGGCGGAGATCGTTCACCGTGACTGTGCGGGTGCCGGTCGCATCCAGGTTGAGGTTGCCCCCGGTGATGCCGAGCGACTTTCCGGGAAACGTGACATTGCTCGCGTTGCGCGGCGTCCGCAGGAGCATGGTGCCGACTTCGTAATCCCGCGTGGCCACCGGCGTGCCCCCAAACTCCCATGCCCCACTTACGAAGCCGGAGCTGTTGTAGGCATCGTTGGCCCACATGGTGGAAAAGGCGTCGTGCGCGCCGATTCGATAGTTCCCGGCGATCTCTCCGTCGGCCAGCGCCCGGCCAATGATCCGAACGTCGTGATATTCGATATTGCCCATCTGATCGCTGCTCCAAAGCGAACGCCCGAGCCAGTTATTCACGTCTTCGACATCCGCGGAGCTAAACGTAACGTCCTGCTTCTTGATCAGCGCTCCATCGCGGAACCACTTCACCGTGGCGCCGGCCGTGGTGTCGGTAAACGTGATG
>CBHXZU010000577.1:0-4545 GCA_966125105.1 uncultured Prosthecobacter sp. | reverse complement strand
AACGCCAGAAGTGCCGAAGGTGCTGGGCAACGCCGCGGAGCTCCGCGAAGTGCTCACGAATCTCGTCTTCAACGCGGTCGACGCGATGCCGAAAGGCGGATCGATCACCATTCGCACGCGCCAGCTTCCCGACCAGGTGCGCGTGGATATTACCGACACCGGCACCGGCATGACGGCGGAAGAAAAGGCGCGCTGTCTCGAGCCTTTCTTCACCACGAAGGGCGCGAAAGGGACGGGGCTCGGGCTCGCGGTCGCCTACGGCATCATCCAGCGGCATGGCGGCACGATCGAAATCGAAAGTGAAAAAGGCCGCGGCACGACTTTCTCGCTCCTGCTGCCCAGCACCACGGTGGAAGCCGGTGCAGACGGCTATGCCGCGCCCGCCGCGGAGCCCGCGGTTGCACGAACGCTGACTGTGATGGTGGTCGACGACCAGGAAATCATCTGCGAGCTGATCTCCGAGCACCTCCGAGCGGACGGCCATAAAGTCATCGTCGCTCTCGACGGTCAGGAAGCTCTGGACCGCTTTGATCCGCAGGAAACCGATCTGGTGATCACCGATCAATCCATGCCGGGCCTTACGGGCAAAGAGCTGGCTGTCGCGCTGACCCAGCGCAGCCCGCAAACTCCCGTCATTCTCCTCACCGGCTTCGGCGACGACATGCGCACCAACGGCCAAAACCCCGAAGGCATCCGCGCGATCCTCGCGAAACCCGTCAGCGCCTCGGACCTTCGGCGAGCGATCTTTGAGGCGATTTCGTAGGATCAGCACAGCCTTAGCGCCGGCGTTCTTCGGGGGTGCCTAACAATTTGCCCGGCTTGCTGTGCGCGGCTGGATTCGAGTCAGGGATGTTTGGATCCATCTTTTCTCAGATGGGTCCGAGCAAAGGCAGCTTAGGAAGGCCGGCCTACAAGGTTCGGCGCTTCGCGCGTTGGCTCTCAGGGACCGCTGCCATTTCCAATAGCGCAGCGCACCCCGACTGCTAAGCTCCTCTGACTCCACAGGAGCCTCCTTATGATTCCTCGCCGTTCTTTCCTCAAAACCGGCGGCGGCCTCGGCGCGCTGGCCATGCTCGGTGAACTCGGATTCCTCTCGCGCCTGCCGTCGGTCAAGGCGGAAGAAGTCGCAGTAAGACCAGAAGCCGTTCGGCTTCATCCCGACATCGAACCCTTGGTTCGCCTGCTCGAGGAGACGTCTAGAGATCGCGTGCTCGAGGAAGTCGCCGCGCGCATTCACAAGGGCACCAGCTACCGCGAAGTCCTTGCGGCGCTCATGCTCGCGGGCGTTCGCGAGATTCGGCCGCGTCCGGTCGGGTTCAAGTTTCACGCGGTGCTCGTGGTGAACTCCGCGCACCTCGCCAGTCTCTCCGCGCCGGACTCTGATCGGTGGCTGCCGATTTTTTGGGCGATCGACCAGTTCAAGTCTTCGCAAGCGGCGGACGTCCGCGAAGGGAATTGGAAGATGGGGCCCGTCGACGAAGCGGCCGTGCCACCGGCGCATCGCGCCCGAGCCGCCTTTATCGAGGCGATGGACAATTGGGACGAAGCGGCTGCCGACGCCGCCATTGTGGGTTTCACGCGCAGCGCCGGCGCCAACGAACTGTTCGAGGTATTTTGCCGTTATGGGGCGCGCGACTTCCGCGACATTGGCCACAAGGCGATTTACGTCGCCAACAGTTTCCGAACGCTCGAAGTCATCGGCTGGCATCACGCTGAGCCGATCCTTCGCTCGCTCGCTTATGCGCTGCTCGAGCGCGGCGGAGCGAAAGAAAATCCCGCGAAGGCAGACTTCGATGCTGACCGTCCTTTTCGAAAAAATCAGGAGATCGCAAAAGAGCTCCGCGCGGAGTGGTTTAGTGGCGAGGTCAAAGGCGATGCCACGCGCGAATTCCTGGAAACTCTGCGGACTGCGTCAGCCACGGATAGCAGCGCCGCAGCGGTGAAGATGATCAATGCCGGTGTGTCTCCGCGCTCCATCTTCGACGCGGCATTCATGGCGGCCGGCGAGATGCTGATCCGCGCGCCCGGAATCGTTTCGCTTCACGCAGTCACTTCGACCAATGCGCTGCACTATGCGTGGCATCGGGCGCAGAATGATGAAACTCGTCGCCTGCTCCTCTTGCAAAATGCGGCGTTCCTCCCGCTGTTCCGGGGGAATCGTCCGAATACGGGCGCTCGGATCGATGCGCTGGAGCCGCTCGCCACGGAGGCGAAGGGGGACGATGGCATCGCCGAGATTTTCGCGGATATCAGCGCCGATCGGCTCAAAGCGACACGGAAGATGATGACGTATTTGCAGAATGGCGGCTCGCATCACGCAATCGCCGATGTCGCGCGCCGACTTACGTTTGCGAAAGGCACCAATGCGCATGACTACAAGTACAGCTCCGCGGTGCTGGAGGATTACGAAAAGCTTTCGCCCGATTGGCGCGCTGGGCTGCTTGCGGCGAGCGCCTTTTATTTCAAAGGGGCAAATGACAAGGATAACCAGCTCGTCCAACGCGCGCGGGCCGCGCTCGGGTAGACGCAGGCTAGCGAAGCAAATCTATAGCGGTTGGCAGAAGTGACTTCCTCTCGGCCCTGGGCTCCGCACCCGCAATACCCCTCCGGCGACCTGGAGATCGCCGCTCCTTGGCGCAAGCGTGCTGCGAAACAGAAACTACTTTTCGCCCATGCTATAGTCCGGACTTCCCGGGCTCGTGCAGCCGGCGCATGATTTCTTCCTGCGCGCGAAGTTGGTCGCGGTAAGCTCTGCCCGGCTGATTCGCATCCCAGCGAGGAGGAGCAGGAGACGACGTTGAAAAGATCCGGGGCGATTGTCTCACCGTAGAAGCCATCGGAACCGCTGTGACGACCTGGCGCGCGGCGAGTCTCTTTCGGAGCTCCCCATTGGCTCGAACTTCCGCCTCTAATTTGGAGGTCAACTCCGCCTCACGCTTCGCATGCACAAAGAATTGCGAGCGCAGAAAACGGAGCTCGACGAAGGCATAGCTAATCGCCGCCAGGAAGAGGGCGGCGCTACTTCCGATGAAAAGCAGGCGACGCGTATTCATTCGGTTAGCTTACGCTCGCAGAAGCCACCCACAAGCCTGCTGGGTCGGACTATTTAGGCCAGACGGCCCAACTCTTTGCCTGCACTTTCCGGCGGAAGACCTTGTCGCCGTTCGTCACATAGAGGAACTCGCCCGCGATCGCGCAACTCGTCAATGGTTGGGCGGGTTGCGGCTTCGGGAGCAGACCGCATTCGCGTCCGGTCGGATCAAACACCTGCACACCGAGGGCGCTGGTGACGTAAAAGCGACCGATCGTATCCGTGCACATGCCATCACCCCGACTCTCTGCGACGAGGGGCGGCGGCTCATTGAATTTGAACTCTCCCTTGAGATCGATCGGGCGGCGCATCGCCATGTAGGGGGCTTTGCCGGCCAGGGAGCCATCCGCCTCGACGCGAAATGCCCACGTGTTTCCGCCTCGGGAATCACTCACCGCCAAGGTGGATCCGTCGGGAGAAAGCGCGATGCCGTTCGGCGCGGTGATCCCGGTGTCGCCAACGCGCAGCTCCTTCGTTTTCAGATTCAGGATCGTGACCTGTTTTTTCGCCGTCTCGGTGATGTAGGCGAAGCCGGCGGCGGAAACGGCAAGGTCGTTTGGCTGCACATCCGTGGCGAGTTCCTCGATGCGGAGGGCACCGCTGTTCGGCTGTCCGTTTGTGCCGATGGCGATGATGCGTTTCTTTGCGCCCTGGCAGCAGATCAGCCGACCGTCGGGAGCCCACTTTAGACCGCTTACGCCTTCCGGACTGATCTGGGTCTTTGTTCCATCGGGCGCGATGCGGTAGATTCCGGCACCCAGACCGCGCATGTCGGAAAAGTAAAAGTTTCCCTGGCTGTCCGTAGTCGGGCCATCGGCGAAGGTGAGGCCCTCTGCTACCGGTTTCCAATCCTCTCCGTCGATCAATAGGCGATGCAGGGTGAGATCACCGGCGAGATCTTGAGCAATGATGGGAGTGGCAAGCGCGGCGAGGAGGCAGAGCGGCTTCATCGGCATTCACCGTGAACGGGAGTTATTGGGACGGTCAAGCGCCCGGCGGCGCATGGCGAAGGAAGCTATTTGAAGGCACAAAAGAACTTTGTGGTTAAGGAGTCGCGTGCGGATGGCTCGGGCCCTTCAATCACTAAAGCTCTCTACTAAAGAACCTCAAAAAATGGAGGTTTGAAGGGGCTCCCTCCCGGCGACGGGTTTCCGGCGAGTGGCTCGGGGTCCTTCAGTCGCTTAGGCTCCATCAGGATGACCGGCTTTTCCTGCTTGGCGTTCTCTGCTTCTGGATTTCCCTCAGCCAATCCCACCCGTACACAGGTCCTTGTCGCAAGCGCCCTGCGAGGCGGAAAATGATTTCGGCATTGCGTCCAGTGCCAGGGCCAGATCCCTAGTCGGCCGGGCGACCGGCCTCGAGCGCCATACGGTCAGCGCCCCTCCGTTCGGCGCGATGCGTACAAAAACAAGCGCCCCGTTCCGTGCTTTCGCACGAAACGGGGCGTAACTCTG
>CBHXZU010000576.1:0-4553 GCA_966125105.1 uncultured Prosthecobacter sp. | reverse complement strand
GTTGCTTCCGGTGTGGAAAGCGGCGGCGCGGGTCTACCGCATACCGGCGCCGCCCTCCGAGGCGGGAAGCGGGAGTGGAGGGACTGCGGCTCCTCCGGTGGGAAGCTGAGGGCGGCGCAACGTCCAACGTCGAACGTCCAACGCTCAACGTCCAAGTGGGACGTTTGCGCCTGCGGCGTGAGGAGAAGAAGAGAGGCCGCCCTGGGAGAATGGGGCGGCCTCTTTTGCCGCGGGCCGTTTGGGGTCTTCGGTTCGCGAAACAAACATCAGCACTTCGTGTGAAGTGGCTACGCCGCGCTGAGCGCGATTACTCTTTGAACGAGAATTGGCGCTCGAAGGGCGCCCACTCTTCGGGCGTCATCTTCGTTTTCAAGACACGAAGCATGAACCCTCCGACGGCCTTGCCGTCCTCGTTGTACATCCAATCAGCGATTTGATCCGGCCGGACTTCTGTCTTCCCGTCCTTTGGGATCCCGCTTCCGGGACTGGCCGTGTTGTCATCGACCTTACCGTGAAGCACCTTGCCGTCGTAGGTGACGTCATTTACCCAGACGATCTGCTGTTTGGCGTCCTTGGCTGGAAAAATGGCGCGGACGAGAAACTGCCGCTGGTTGGGGGCTGGATTCTGCAGCGTTTTTAGGAACTCGGGATAGGTCGCGCGCGCCTTCTCGATCGCGGCCTGGATGTCCTTGTCCCCGGTGGTTCCATGCATCAGCGCCTTCAGATCATTGCGGCGCTGTTCCTTCTCCTTGTTCTTGCAAGCCGGGAGTCCGGCCAGGCACAGCGCCACTGCGGCGCAACGCAAAATGAGTCGCATCAACTGGCGTTAGCGGTTGCTCCCGAAGGAAGTGCGAGGACGCCGGGGTTCCAGAAATCGATGATGTCGAGCGCGATGAACCGGAAGACAACGAGGAGCGCGTCGGCGAGTGGAATTCCGATCTTCTGCGCGATCACTTGCAGGTTGTCCGTGCCACTGATCGCCGTGGCAAAGCGGGCCTCCACGTCGTTCAGCTTGAGCTTCTGGATCAAATCATAGCCCCGGCGCGTGTAGGCCGGGTCGCCATTCGGGTCAGGACGTTGCGCGGGCGAAAGCTGCTCGAACCGCACATGGCGCAGGGCCGCGAGGATGAAGTTATCCGGGTCCTCATTGCTCTGCGGGAAGTTCTTTACGTAGTCGGGCAGGCGATCCGTTTCCTCAAACTCGAAAGCGATGCGGCCGCTGGTGAAGAGCTGGCCGAAGAGCCGCTGGCCGTGATCGCGAGTGATCTGCACGACGTCGTCGTGCGGGAAGCCGTTGCGCACGCTGAGGAAAAGGAAGATCGGGCAGCCGGTGACCTGCTGGTTCAGCTGGCTCTCCAGGATCAGGCCAAGGTTTGTTGCGGATAGATTGACCGGCGAATTGCTGCAGTATAGCTGTATGTTCTTCGTGGTCGCGAAGAGGAAGCGCCCGCCATTCATCCACAGTTCGATCGGATGCCGGCCGAGTTGGAAGCGGAGCACGCCCGTGAGGCGATCGCTTTGCGCCATGTGCAGTGCCTGGCGGAGGGAAATGAAACCGGTGTGGCCGCTGAAGACGATGCCGCCCCGAGTGGGAAGCATCCGGCGGGCGCTGGCCTTGTTGCCCAGCACTTCATTGAGCGCATCGCGCAGCGTGTCAGGCGCGACGGGCTTCGTCAGCACCCGGGCGACATTCGGATAACGACCGTTGAACTCATTTCCATTGGCCGGATCGACGAGGAGGAAGACCGGCACCTGCGCGTTGCCCGGATCGGCCTGCAACCGGGCGAGCACGCCGTCGGCGCCCATGTCGGGCAGAGAGTCGTTCAGCAGGACGATGTCCGGATTCGCCACATGGAGACGCTCGCAACCGTCGCTCCCACGCGAGGCACTCAGGACATCGCAGCCAGGGAAACTCTGCTGCAACACCGAGTCCACCAACCGCGCGGTCGCGGGGGCGTCATCTATGACGAGGATCTTTTGGGCCATGGATTTGTCGTAGCAGCCTGTGTGCGCGCAGGCGGGCGAAGTCAATGCCGCAGGTCAATCCGTCACTTCGCCACCTCGCAGCTCACCTCGAGCTGCACGACCTTTTCCCCTCTGCGCACCGGGACTTTATACACTTTTCCCGGCGTGGCGTAGACTTGGAAGTTCGAGCAAGTCGTGCGTGAAACGGCGCTGAGGCCGACATTGGGGGAAATGACTTCGCTCTGCTTCTTGCCGCGCTTGTCGGTATATTCGCGCATAATCGGTCCCGCGCCTTCCCCGTGCACGGATTGCACGAGCTCGACCGCGGTGTAGCTGGCCTTTCCGATCAGCGTGATCATTTTCGGTCCCGGCCGGGCCTCGAGGGTAATCGTCCAGCCAGTGTTTGTCGTCTCGAAAGCGCGCGGAGCCTGCGGAACGATGCCGCCTTTGCCCTTCGCGGCCAGCGCGAGATCCACCACCTGCGGGGCCTCAAACTCAATCGGGTAGCGCGCCTCGCGGATAAACTCGAGGGTGGTGGGCTTGTCGGGCGAGAGATGAACGACGTGCGGCCCGCGATCGAGCGCATACTCCATGGGCTTTTTCTCGACCTTGATGCTCGCGACCTCACCCTCCGGGAGCGTTATCTCAGCGACGACGCCATCGGCACAGAAACCCGTGACGACCGAAGCCAGGCTGAGGAGGGCGACAAACCAACGCATGGCGCGTTTCCCTAGCGGCGGTTGCGGCGTCGGACGATGAAAAAGCGCATTACCGCTTGAGGGCACGGAGCGCTTCGAGCTTCGCCAGAGCCTGGCCGGAATCGATCGCTTCACGCGCGAGTTCCAATCCCGTTTCGAGATTGGGAGCGACCTGGCTGATCACCGCGGCGGCGGCGGTATTGAGCAGCACGATGTCGCGCTTCGGTCCGCGCTCCGAGCCATCGAGAATCGCGCGGAGAATGTGGGCGTTTGCGACGCGCTCGCCGCCGCGCAACGCGTCGGGTTCGCACTTCTGCAGCCCGTAGGCTTCGGGCGAGAGGGCAAAGGCGCGCACCTCGCCATTCTCCACGGCGTGCACTTCGCTGTCGCCGGTGAGCGTGAGTTCGTCGGTGCCCTGGCCGTGCACCGCCCATGCGCGATTCCGCCCGATCACGCGGAGCGCGTGCGCATACTTCGGCAGCAGCGCCGAACTGAAGATGCCGACGAGTTGGAAATCGGGCCGGGCGGGATTCAGGAGCGGCCCGAGCATATTAAAGATGGTGGTGACACCTTCGCCCGCGAGCGCCTTCCGAACCGGCCCGACGGCTTTGATCGCGGGATGAAACAGCGGCGCAAAAATGAACGAGACCCCGTGCGCTTCGAGCGCAGCGCGAACTCCCGCCGCGTCGAGATCGATCGGCACGCCAAGTTCTTCCAGCACGTCGGCGGCGCCGGTCTGCGAGGTGACTGAGCGATTTCCGTGTTTCACCACGGTCATTCCGCAGGCCGCGGCGACAAACATGGTCGTCGTGGAGACGTTGAAAAAGCCCTGGCGATCGCCGCCCGTGCCGCAGACATCGATGGTTGGGCCCGGCAATTTCGCCGCATCCAGGGGGATCGGCACCGCGCGCTTTAGCAATGCCTGCGCAAAGCCGGCGAGTTCGTCGGCTGTTTCGCCCTTGGCGCGGAGTGCCTTCAAGAGCGCCGCCTTTTCACCATCCGCCACCGCAGGCTCCAGCAGCAGCGCCACGGCCTCCTCGATCTGTTCGAGAGAAAGGTCGCGCCCGGCTTGGAGCGAAGTTGTCAGCGAGTCCATCGGGTGGGATGTAGTCTGACGAAGGCGATGGGCGCAAGGGCGCCTGTTTAGCGAGAAGAGATCAGAGGGCGGAGGTCACAGGTCAGCACAGGCGCAGAATAGATCCTATAGGACCCATGGGACCGATCCATTCCATTGAATCGCGCATCGCGCACGCCACGTGCTGCTTGGGGCGGAGACTTACCTATGATCGAAGCTCTCGAGTCCCGCATCGCGCCCGCTGGCGTCATCACGGTTGCCATCAAATCCGGCGCCCTCATTGTCACTGGTGACGCCATGGATAATTCCATGGCGGTCATCCCGCTGGGTGGCGGGACCTATCTGCTGCAGGGGACCAATGGGACGACGATTACCTCGCCGACGGGAATGCCGATCACGACTCTTTCAAATCTTCCGCTCGGAGGTTTGCAGGTCGATCTCGGCGCGGGAAACGACTCCTTTGAAGCTACCGGCCTGCAAGTTGGCGGCGCCACCGTGCTCAACGGAGGCGAGGGGAACGATACGCTCGTGCTCAGGAATCACACGAACTTCGGCGCGGTCACGATCAACGGAGGCGCAGGGAACGACAGCGTGCAGCTGACCGGCAACTACATCACCTTTCGCTCGAAGCTCACGGTCACAGACACCGAGGGAACGAATACTTTCGACGCGGATGCGACCAATACCGCCCTGGGATCGGTGCAGATCACGGGCAGCCCGCTGGCGGACGACATCAATTTTGGCGCAGCGTTCCTGAGGGCCGGTGCCGTTTCGATCAATATGGGAGATGGCCCCGGGACGATTAACGTTTCCGG
>CBHXZU010000575.1:0-4557 GCA_966125105.1 uncultured Prosthecobacter sp. | reverse complement strand
TAGGCGATGTTCGCAGTGCGGTCCGCGAGTTCTTTTACCGAAGCGCGGGTGATCTTGAGCGTCGTGGAAAAAGTGCGCGGTTCTGCGCCCGCAGTCGGAGCGTAAACTTTCGCGAGATTCTCGACGGCCGCGGTGAAAGCGTCGGCGGGAGAAAACCGTTCTTCAGCCCAGGTGAGAACGGGGACGAAAAGCAGGGCGGAGAGGAAGACGCGGCGTTTCATGGGTGAGGAGGGGACTAGAAGGGCAGGGGAACATCCCGGCAAGGCGCAATGCGTGCAAAGAACGCCCCCCTGGGAACGCCGAGCCCCAGCTCGGCAAGGGCGACGGAAAAAAGAGCGGGCGTGATTTTCAAGGCAAGTGCCGAGCTGGGGCTCGGCGTTCCCAGGGGGGCACTGTAATGCGGTCGCGCCCTTCGCGTCGTCGCGGTAAAAACTACGGAATCGCCGGCGCAAAGGCCCACACGGATTTGTGTGGTGTGCGTTGCCTTTGCGTTTCGCGTGTCCGGCTGGCGGACGCTACGGTGGTTTCGATTGCGCGATCGGCGAGCGAGCGGGCTTCTTTCGTTTGGGCTGTGTTTTTCATGAGGCTTCCTCTGGGGACCATGGGGTGAACTTTGGAGCGTTCTGAGGAAGGTGAGTTTCATCGCGCGCCGCATTCGGCTGAACGCGCTTTGCCAGTGCCGCGAGAACGGCGCTCGCGATGACCACCGTGACGAGCGCCCCGCGCAGGCTGGCCATTTCCGCGACGAACCCGATCAATGGCGGGCCGAGGAGAAATCCAAAATAACCGGTCGTGGCCACGACGGCTACGGCAGGTCCGGGCGCGATCCCTTCCACGCGAGCGGCGGCGGTGAAGACTTGCGGGACGATCGTTGCGAAGCCGGCGCCCACGAGGGCGAAGCAAATGATCGAAACGATTGGGTGCGCAGCGATCAGGGCGGCGCCGAGCCCCGCGGCCGCCAGCGTGCCGCCGAAGCGAACGAGGGCCACGCCGCCAAAGCGCGCCGAAAGACGATCGCCGAGGAAGCGTCCCGCGGCCATTGCCACGGAGAATGCCGCGTAACCAGCGGCGGCCACGGCTTCGCTCGATCCCGTCACCTGGCGAAGGTAGATCCCCGTCCAGTCCGCCATCGCGCCCTCGCCGAGCATCACGCAGAACGCGATGATCCCGAGCACGAACAGCACGGCGGGGAATCTTGCCGGGGACTTTGTTTGATCGGCTGGTCCCTCATCGCGTTGATCGGCGCGCGCGACCGCGGGAAGCAGTCGTGGATTTGCGATGAACAAAGCGGCGGTCGAAGCCACGATCGCGACCACGGTGAAATGCTGTGCCGGTGATAATCCGGCCAACGCGACGAAACCTCCCGCCAGCGAGCCCAGCAGGCCGCCGAAGCTAAAGAGCGCGTGAAACGACGAATTGATCGGCTTCGGACGATAGAGCGCCTCCACCTCCACCGCCTGCGCATTCATCGCCACATCCAGCGCGCCGTGCGCAATGCCGAAGCAAAAGAGAATTAGGCAGAGCCACGCGATATTCGGCGCGAGCGCCACGGCCGGCAGTCCCGCTGCATAGAGCAGCGCTAAAATCGCGCATACCCGCGCGCTGCCAAAGCGGTGCGACAACCAACCCGCCGCCGGCATCGCGACCAGCGCGCCGGATGCCATGCCAAGCAGGGCGAGCCCGAGCGCGCCATGGCTGAGTCCATGCGCCGCCTGGATCGCGGGAATGCGCGAGACCCAGGTTGCGAAGAGGATGCCGTTCAGCAGGAACAGCAGCGAAACCGCGAAACGCGCCGCGCTCGGCAACCGCTGCGCGCTTTGCAACGGCACCGCTTCAATCACTTGGCCCATCTTAGCTCGCGACCTCCATCAGTCGTTCCGAGCGCGTGCTCGCTTCCTGAAAGGTGACCCAGTCCGTGCGGATCTTGTCCCAGTCCTGCAGCGCGAAGCCGAATGACGCGAACATCTGGCGAATCTTTGCTGAATCCCACTTCAGCTGATCCTCGAGGATCGGCACCAAGACGCTGAGCGCGTTGTCGCTCAAGACCGTTCGCTTCGCGATGCGGCCGATCGCCTTCGAATCCGACACCGCGATCGTTTGCCCATCGCGGCTGTTCACGTGCTGCATCACGTAAAGATCCGAGCTGCCGTCGCCGATGTAGATCGTTCGCTCGGGATTTGTCTGCAGGGTGGCTTCCAGTTGCTGCAGAACGACGACCTTGCCATAGCCAGCCGGCACGCGCCGAACGGCGGAGATCTCGCCGTTCGCCGGATCGAAGTCGAACTCCGTGCCGAAGACATGCGTCGGGTCCACGATTCCCTGTAGCGCCGCGCGCACCACTTCCGCGGGTCCGGCGGAAATCACGTAAAACGAAAACTGAAACTCGGCCAACACGTGTTTGAGAACGTGCGCGAGCAGGGCCACGTTGGTCTTCAGCCGCACTCGCTGCCCTGCCTCGATCAGGTGCCGGCGCCGCACTCCGCGAAAAGCGGGATCGTGCCGCAGCAGATATGCCAGTTCCGCGCCTTGATGAACGAGGTTCGTCGCCGCCAGGCCCGCGCACTTCTCTTCGAAATCCGGCACGCCGAGCAATTCGCTCAAAACGACGCCCGAGTCGTTAAAGCTGAGCGTCTTATCGAAGTCGCTCGCCACCAGGTAACCGATTGGATCTCCGTCATTCTTCATAATTCGATCCTCCATAGGTCGCATCTATAAATGATATATCTGCTTTTGTCAAAGCTGTCCTAGGACTCTGCCGGACGAATGGAATGCGTTGGCCGTAATCTTCAGAGTAGAAGAATGGGAGCGTGGAGTTTTCTGGCGCCAGCCGAAAAAGTTGATATAACAAGTCGTATGCCTGTTGAGGAATCCCGCCCAAAGCACCGCCAGATCTTTGACGAACTCCAGCGTCGCATCGTCTCGGGGCAGTATGCCCCCGGGCAAAAGCTACCGAGCGAGAACTCCCTCGTGGAGTTATTCGATGCGTCCCGGATCACCGTGGGCCGCGCCGTTCGTGACCTTCAGCAGGAGGGGCTGGTCGAGCGCCGGGCGGGGTCGGGGACATATGTAAAGGGGGTGGCGAGCGGGAGCGTTTCCTTTGGATTACTCATCCCCGACTTGGGGCAAACGGACATCTTCGAGCCGATCTGCCAGGGGATGGCGGAGGCTTCGGAGGGCGCGGGGCACGCGCTCATTTGGTGCAATGTGCCGCCGGGCGACGCGGAGAAATCCCGGCAGCAGCACGCCATCGAGCTCTGCGATCAGTATATAAAGCGCGGCGTCTCGGGCGTATTCTTTGCGCCTTTTGAAGAACGTGGCGCGGTGGATGCCGCCAACGCGGAAATCGTCGCGAAGCTCCACGCGGCGCGCATTCCCATCGTTCTCCTCGACCGCGATTTCGTCCGCTACCCGCAACGCAGCCCGCATGACCTCGTGGGAATCGACAACCGCCGAGCCGGCTTCATGGCGGCGGACCACTTGCTTGGTCTTGGTCACACTCGCGTCGGATTTCTGAGTTACCCTTCGGCCGTGACCACGGTCGACGAGCGCATCGCCGGCTACCGGGAAGCGCATTTCACGCGAGGCGCTTCGCTGGAAAGTGCCTTCGTCACACGATTCGATCCCGAGGACCTGGAGTGTGTCAGCTCGATGATGAAGCGGTGGCAGCCGACCGCGATGGTCTGCGCGAATGACACGACTGCCGGTCGCTTGATGCAATCCCTCGCCAAGCTCGGCCTGCGCGTGCCTGATGACGTCAGCATCGTCGGCATCGATGACGTGCGCTACGCCAGCCTGCTCCCGGTGCCGTTGACGACAGTCCGCCAGCCCTGCCGCGAGATCGGCATCGCCGCAATGACCGCCATGCGGGAGCGCGTGAAGCGGCCGGACATGCCCACGCGAGACATCTTCGTCGAAACGAGGCTCATCGTCCGAGACTCGACGGCCAAATTAAACCGCGAGGACGCGACGGGCGCGACGGGGGAGGAGTGAACCGCAGCCGACGCGGCGAATGCGGCGGAATAAGTCGGGATCTGTTCCAAGCGCGGCGGCGACGTGATGGAGCGGCGCGGCACGATGTCACGGCGAAGCGGCGACTGACCCCATCGAGATGGCGCAGTGTTTTTGGGGCGTGGCGGCATGCCCAGGCGAAGCGGCGGTAACTCCTATCGGCGCGGCAATACGGGGCGGCAATACGGTGCAATGTCCTGTCGACGCGACGCGCGTTTCCAGGGTCGCGGCGCAATGTCCTGGCGTCGCGGAACGCGATGCCAGGGTTCCGGAACATCGATGCCAGGTGTTGCGGCGCATGATTCCAGGTCGCTGGCGCGCGATTCCACCTTCCCGGCGCGCGATGCCAGGTGCCGCGACGCGCGATTCCACCCTCGCGACGCACGATTCCATCCTCCCGGCGGGCGTTTCCACCCTTCCGGCGCGCGATGCCAGGTATCCCGACGCGCGGTTCCAGCCTCGCGGCGAGCTGTTCAGATTGCGCGGCGATCGATGCCAGGTTGCCCGGCGCACGATGCCAAGCACGCGGCGCGCGATGCCAGATGCGGG
>CBHXZU010000574.1:0-4558 GCA_966125105.1 uncultured Prosthecobacter sp. | reverse complement strand
CGTTCGGCTTCTTCGGATGATTGTGGAAACCGACCTTGATGTCGTATTCCTTCGCGAGTTTCTCGAAGGTATCGATGGCAGGCACGCTCTCCGTGTTGATCACGCGGATGCCCATCTTCTTCGCGAACTCGAACACCTTGCGGCATTTCGCCTCGTCCTTATCGAGGCCGACGACACCGTAGGCAATCGGGGTGACGCCATGCTCTTTGCATTTCGCCAGGACCTGGTCCCAAACGTCCGCCGGCGCATCATGGCTGAACTTCACGTCGGGCTGGTCCTTGGAGAGCTTTTGGCCCGGGTAGAATTCGATGACTTTGCCGCCGGCGTAAGCCGTCTTCTCGATCGCTTCGAAAACCGAGAAGCGGTTGAAGCTGTAGGCCTGGCAACCAACGGCGAAGCCATTGACCTTTTGAGTATCGGGAATGGGATCTGCCGCGAACGCGGTGGCCGCGACGAGACCGAAGGAGAGAATACCAAGAAGTTTCATGGAGAATGGGCAGTTGCCGCTTGGGAGACGGCGAAGTCAAGTCCCGGCCTTCGCGCATGGCGGCTTGAGGCACGGCGATCTCCTTAAGCTCGCAGTCGGGACCGGTTCCTTGCTGGCTGGGGTTGCATAGTTTCCGGCAGATCCGGAGCCTACCTCCGATCCGAGGCACGTCTGGCCGGGACACGTCGCGCGGAATTTGAGACACGTCGCGCGGCATTTTACCTGCCTCGCGCGGCGTTTTACTTGGCCCGCGCGGCATTTTACCCCGGAGAAATTCTGTTTTTCTGAGGCCGCGCGCGATTCGTGGCACGCGATCCAGCGTTCCACCCGGCCCGCGCGCCGTTCTGGATGGCCCGCGCGTGATTCTACCTGCCCCGCGCGGCGTTTGAGACAGCGCAAATTCTGTTTCAGATAGCCCGCGCGGCGTTCGAACAAGCCCGCGCGCGGTTCTACCAAGGCCTCGCGCGGTTTTACTCAGCGGAAAATCCGTTCTACCCATCAGAAATTCCGTTCCACGCAGGACAAATGCGGTTCGACTCCGCGGAAAATCCGTTTCAGCCAGCCGGTGCGCCGATTCACTGAGCTCGGTCACCGTTCCGCTTGCCTTTCGGAAGTGACTTGGAGGACGCTGTGCGCCCGTTCGACTCTAGTAAACGCCTTCGACGATGTTCTTTTCCATCGCCTAGCACGCTTACACTTCCGCGTTCGCTTGCGCCGAGCGCATCCGGCGAACCAGGCTGAGGCAGTATAGTAGCGGCAACGACCCAATCACGCCAAAGCTGCAGTCGATCATTTGCCAGTAAAACGGGATGCCGCGGATGGGTCCGCAAATCAAGGCGACCGGGATCACGCCGGCACATGCGGCCAGCCCGACTTTTAGGACCCATGCATTTCCGATCGGGTCCCGGTAGGGCCCGATGAAAAACATCGCGATGACGATGTGGCCGAATGCGAGCCAGTCGGTGCCGTATGGCAGCCACGGATAGCGCGTGTGGACATCGCGCAGGCCGTCGCGGATCGTGCCGAACCACCATGCCAATCCCCCAGCGTCCGCAGGCGTGGCGTCGGGGGGCACGCCAGCCCACTTCGCCAGGAGTTCCAGTTCGTGCATCAACGGAAACGCGGTGATGCCGCTGAGCACCAAACCGACGATGAAGACGCCGACGATGAATCGAAATCGCCGGCGGAGGGAATCATGCGTCATAGAGCCGTGGTGGCTTGGCGCCGTTTAGGCGAGGAGCGTCTTCGCGTGCGCGAGCGCGGCGTCGAGCTGGCTCGGGTCCTTGCCGCCGCCGCGGGCGTTGTCGGGCTTGCCGCCGCCTTTGCCGCCGACGAGCGGAGCGATGGCCTGGATGATCTTCCCGGCCTGCGCCTTTGCGGTGAAATCGGGTGTGACTGCAGCCACCAGTGCCACGGCGCCGTTGTTTGCCCCGCCGAGGACGATCACGCCTTTAAAGCCTGCGCCCTTCAGCGAATCGGCCACGGTCTGCAATGTGTCGCCGTCGGCTGCGCCGAGGTTTACGATGACGACAGGCGTGCCGTTGATCGTCTCCGCATTCGCGAGCAGATCCTTTGCCTTCGCCGCAGCTTCGCGCTGCTGCGCGGCCTTGAGCGTCTTCTCGAGATCCTTCTGCTGTGCAAGCAGGCCTTCGATGCGCTTCTCGAGGTCGGCGAGCGGAGTTCCGAGCTTGGTCGCGAGCGCGTTCAGGCGCAGCATGTCCGCCGTCGCGAGGTCATACGATGCAAGGCCCGCGACCGCTTCGATACGGCGCACGCCGGCAGCGATCGCGGCTTCCGCGTTGATGCGGAATAAGCCGATCTCGCCCGTCGCCCGCGTATGAGTGCCGGCGCACAGCTCCATGCTGTAGCCGTTCAGCGCATTGTTTTGTCCGCCGATCTGCACGACGCGCACGGTCTCGCCGTACTTGTCGCCGAAGAATTGCATGATGTCCGAGCGACCGCGCACCTCGGCGTAAGGGACTTCCGTCCAGGACACGGAAGCGTTTTCAAGTATTCGCTCATTCACGAGTTTCTCAATGTCGCGCACCTGCGTTGACGTGAGAGCTCCGCTATTGAAGTCGAAAGTCAATCTATCCGGCGCGACAGAGGAACCCTTCTGCGTAGCTTCCTTGCTCACCACTTCGTGTAGAGCCCAGTGCAGGAGGTGAGTCACAGTATGGTGCCGCTCGATCGCCGTGCGTCGCGCGGGATTAACCGACAAAACCACCTCGGCGCCGACTGATGGAGCGTCAGTGCTGTCGAGGAAATGCAGCCAAGTGCTGCCCACCTTCGTGGTGTTGACAACATTCCATAGCTGACCGCTGCCGGTCATGTCGCCACTATCACCTACCTGGCCGCCCATTTCCGCGTAAGCGGTGGAATTATCCAAGACTACCGCCGTCTGATCCTTTTGAGTCTTTTTATCTGTGACCGTGAGAACCTCGAGAACCTTTGCCGAAGTCGAGAGCTCATCATAGCCGTGAAACCTCGTCGGCTCTTTCGTTTCAACCTCACTAAGCTCAATCACCGTCCGCACCTGGCTTTCGCGGGCGATGCGCTTCTGCTCCTCCATGAATTGTTGGAACTCCGCCTTATCGAGTGCAAACCCCTTTTCACGTGCCAGCAACTCGGTGAGGTCTTCTGGGAAGCCGTAGGTATCATAGAGAACAAAGGCTGCTTCACCGCTGAAGGATTTCGCTTTCGCCTTCTCAGTGCGACGTTGAGCCCGTGCTTTCGAACGTTGATCGGCACCCATCTCAGTCTCCGCCGGGAGCACAAACTTGGACCGTAGCGACGGCTGTGACGGCGTGCCACCGGCCGCGATTGCGGAGATCGCTGCGATCTCCTCTTCAAACAGGGCAAGGCCGCGATCAAGCGTTGTGTTGAAGGAGTTTTCTTCGCGCAGGAGAACGTCCTCAACGACCTTTTGACGATCCCGCAGGTTGGGGAAAACTCCGCCCATTTTGTCCGCCAGCACATTCACGAGTTTGTGAAAGAAGGGCTTAACGAATCCCAGCACGCGACCGTAGCGAACCGCACGGCGAAGAATTCGGCGCAATACATAATTCCGTTCGCCGTTACCAGGCTCGATCCCATCCGCGATCGCGAAGCTCAGTGTGCGGATGTGATCGGCGATCACGCGGAATGCCACGTCCGTCTTCTCCTGCTCCGTCGTCGGGATGACCTGGCCGTCCTTGTTCGGTAGCGGCAGCGTGCAGCCGTATTTGTGGCCGCTCAGCTTCTCGAGTTCGTCGAAGATCGGGCGGAAGATGTCCGTCTCGTAGTTGGAGATTTTCGCATTCGCGAAATCGGAAAATGCCTTTGTGCCCTGGATGATCGAGGTCACGCGCTCGAAGCCCATGCCGGTGTCCACGTGCTTCGCGGGCAGCGGCGAGAAGGAGCCGTCCGCGTTCGCGTTGAACTGGATGAATACCAGGTTCCAAATCTCGATGCAGCGCGCGTCGCCGGCATTCACCAACGACCCCTTGGTGTCACCCGCGGGCGTCAGGTCCACGTGCAATTCCGAGCACGGACCGCACGGGCCCGTGTCGCCCATCATCCAGAAGTTGTCCTTTTTGTTGCCGTTGACGATGTGCACGGCGGGATCCAATCCCACGCTGCGGAACTTCTCCGCCCAGTAGCCCCAAGCCTCTTCGTCGCGGTCGGCGGGATCGCCCTTCGATTTGTCGGGATTATAGATCGTGGCGTAAAGGCGGTTCGCCGGGAACTTCCAGCGCTCCACCACGAGTTCCCACGCCCACTCGATTGCCTCTTTTTTGAAGTAATCGCCAAAGGACCAGTTCCCCAGCATCTCGAAGAAGGTGTGATGGTAGGTATCCAGCCCCACGTCATCGAGGTCGTTATGCTTGCCGCCCGCGCGGATGCACTTCTGCGTGTCCGCTGCGCGCGTATCGCTGCCCGGCACCGCGCCCGCCCACTTGCTCACGTCCGCCTTCCGCTCCCCGAGGAAGATCGGGACGAACTGGTTCATGCCGGCATTGGTGAACAGCAGGTTCGGGCTGTCCGGCATGAGGGAGGAAGACGGCACAATCGTGTGCAGCTTTTCGCGGA
>CBHXZU010000573.1:0-4563 GCA_966125105.1 uncultured Prosthecobacter sp. | reverse complement strand
CACGGTGTTGCCGTCCGCTTTCAAGCCGCCGACTCCGAGCACGCCGATGACAAACGGCATCCTGGGGGCGCCGACATCCCTACGCACATCGCGAATGAAATCGGCCAGCCATTCGCTGTATTTCGTGTAGTCCCTGGTCTTCCGATCCGCGCCTGTGGGGTAGGTGTTGCCGTCCACGAGGTCGTTGAATCCTTGCAGCCAGACGAATCCGGAAATCTCGTAACCCGCCGCCGCGTCGTAGGCGGGGCAGACACGTTTCGGGTCGGCGAGCACGCTTTTCACGTGCTCGATCATGTAGCGGTAAAAGCGTCCGGTTTCCTTTGCCTTCGCCGCCTTTTCGGCGGCGATGTCCTTGCCCTGTTTCTGCATCTGCGCGAGGTGGGCCTCGCCAAACTCGTAAGGTCCGGCGCTGGGCGGGCGGAACTCGGTGTTCAGGCTCCTGCCGCCCCATGCGGTCTTGATAATGAGCACCGGCTCGGAGAGCGCGGTGTCCATCGTGAGCCCGAAGGTAAACTCCGGGCCGATTTTCCCGCCGTCCTGCGCGGGTTTGTCGCCGCGCGCGCCAAAGCCCGCGCTAAGCTTGCCGAGTCCCTCGCCGTTGGCGCTGCCGTCGTATCTGCCGGTGAGATAGGAAATCCAGACATGGTCGCAGACCGCCGGCTTTCCATCCGTGCCGCGCATCATCTTCAAAAGCGGCGCGGTCGCCGGATCGTCGCCGATGTAGTCGAACGTCTCCACTTTGGCGTGCCCTTCCATGTTGGATTGTCCGGCGAGGATGAAGACTTTCAGCGGCTTCTTCTCCGCCGCGAAGGCGGGGCCGCAGAAGAGCGCGGATAGCGCGAGGAGGGTGTGGATGAGTTTCATCGTGATGGATGCGGGAAATGGAGAGAAAGGGTGCCCGGTGCCAGGGCTGTCATGCGGCAGGCTATGGCTTCGGAATCTCGTTCAGGGTGTAATAGGCGCGGTCGTGGAGGAGGGTTTCTCCGTCGCGAGATTTGAAGTTTGGCAGTTGGAAATCGTGAATGTGCCCCTGCATGAGGCCTTGCACGCGCAGGCGCGCGCTCATTCCGTCGGGCGCGACTTCGACGGCGGTGATGGTCGGACGCGTGTGATCCACTTCGGGGCTGCCGTAGCCCTGTTGGTAGATGTGCGTGTAAGTTTCGAGCACGTAGCTGGCCGGGCGCGCCGCCTGGGCCGCATCGACGGGGCGCGTGAAGCGCAGGACGAAGCCATCGGGCTGCGCGCGGATGTCGAGGATCTCGAACGGCGTTTTGCCCGTCCAGTCGAGCCGCTGAAGCAGGTTGTCCTTCATGCCGCGCACGGGCCAGCCGCGGTTCGTCCCGCCGGTGATGAGCTTGCCGTCCGGCAGGAAATGCACTGAGAGCAGCCCGGTGCCGAGTCCTTCGCGGAAGGGATAACACGCCCCTTGCCATACGCCATTCACTTGCTCCGTCGTCGCTCGCATCACGACGCTTAGGGTGTAGTCCCCGACGAAGATCTGGTTGTCGAAAGGCCCGAACTTCCCGCCCGCGCGGCACACTTCGAAGGCAGAGATCGAGCGGCCCATCTTTTTGTAAGGAAACACCACGGCGTAGGGCACGAGTTCCTTCACGCGCTTGCGCTCGATTTCCATGCGCGACGGGGAATTCGGCAATACCGGCGCCGGCCCCATTTCCGGCGCGAAGGGATACCAGTTGAAACTGACGGGATGTCCCATGAATCCGCCGGGTTTGAGATGCTTCAGCGAACACGATCCATTCCACGGTCCCTGGCTCTCCACGTAAAACATTTCACCATGCTCGTTGGGTCCCACCCCGAGCGGGCTGCGGAGACCGCTGCAGATCGGCGTTGTTTTGCCGTCGGGCGTAATCTTCAGCGCCCACCCGCGAAACAAGGCTTTGGAATTGTAAGACTCGGACAGCCCGAGCGCGACGTAGAGATTGCCCGCCGCGTCAAACTTCGAGCCCAGCGCATATTCGTGGTAATGCCCAAAGCCCCACGCGTCGCTAACCGTGTCGAATCGATCCGCGCGCCCGTCCCCATTCGTATCCGCGATGCGCGTGACCTCCGTCGCATGCGTGGCGTAAAACGCGCCATCACGCCACGCGAGGCCGAGCACTTCATCGAGCCCGCTGGCAAACGTGCTCGCTTTTGGACGCGGATTCTCGTCTGACACACCGGTGAACAGGATAATTTCGCCGCGCCGCGTGCCGACGGCGAGACGTCCGTCGGGCAATGAGACGAAACTGCCCGCTTCGGCGTACGTGCCGTCCGGCATCGGGATGTTCACGAGGCGATAATAGGCCGCCTCGCGTTCGGCGGTGCCCCAGGTGTCGCCGAAGTCCTCCGCCAAAACGGCGAGCGGGAGCAGGCAGAGCAAAAGGGAATAGCGAAGGCTCATGGTTTGGCGGTGAGGTGATACTCGAGCTCCATCTCCGGGCTCACGGGCAGCAGGAGTTCCTTCCCGCCGTTCACGTCGCGCAGCAGCGGCGTGGCCGGAAGGTGGACGAGAAGATTGCTTCCGATGGCGAATGCGTTCGCGCCACGCGGTTCGATGGATTTGTCCACTGCCACGCGGAAATGCAGTCCGGCGGGCGGGGAGGGGATTCTGATTGCGCGTTCGAGATACCATTTCCCATCTGCGTCGCGGCGCTCGTGGAAGAAGTCTTCCACCGCGATGCCATCCACGACGTAGCGCAGGGTGGGGCGTTGTTGCGCATCGAGGGTGTAGCCCTTGAACGCATGCGGCGATGGGCGCGGGGTCGGGTCATTCGCGGGCCACGCGGTCGCCGGGGATTGCAGCACGGCAAGGGCGGGGCCGGGCGGGAAGGTGAAGGTGTCTTTGCCGAGGATGCGCGCCTGCCCGGAGCCTTGTCCGCGCCAGATGGCGGATGCCTCGATGAACCCGCCGCTCCACACGGAGCCGAGGCGCATCTGGGCGGCGTCGAAGGAGAGATTGATCCCGCCGGGGTAGCCGACACCGATGCCCCGCTTGCCGATTCCGGGGAAGGCACGCCGGATGATGACCGCCTCGTCCTTCACTTCCACGACGAGCGGTTCGAGGACCAATCCCGGCGGTTCGCCGGCTTCGGGTCCTTGCGCCAGGAATTGCCAAAGCGCGTCGCGCTGCTGGCCGGGGTCGCCGCCGAGCAGATCGGGCAGCGAGGATTTTCCATCGGGCCAAAAGTTCGGCATCACCGTGAGCGGCGCGAATCGCTGCGGCTGCGCGAGATATTGATGAAACCAGTTTTCCTCCAGCCGCTCGGTCATTGTCGTTAGCTCAGGGCCGCGAATTGCGACGGCTCGTCCTCGAAAAAGGTGGCAGGCAATGCAGTTCAGGCCCTTCGTGCCCGCAAGGTCGCGCCCGATGTTGCGCGGTTTCGCGGAAGCAGGCACGCGCTGGAACTTCGCCGGGTCCAGGGTATCGAGTTGCTTCAGCGAGGCGGCGAGCGACTCCGCATTCGGGCCGCCAAATTTCGGCATCCGGGTGTTCATCGTCGGCCGTACTCCCGCCCCGGTGGCGATGACTTCGCGCAGCCACGCCCCTTTGAGCTTGGCGCCCACGCCCGTGAGCGGCGGCGGGATGCGCCCCTGCTCACCGAGGCTTTCCTCGCGCCCCGTAAAATATTCGTTGCGATTGCTGGCGACACCGCCCAACCCATCACGCGCATGGCACGCAAGGCAGTTCAGGCGGGTGAGTGAAAGCTGCACCTGCTCCGCAGGCGTCCATGCTTTCGCCTCCTCCGTGAGTGCTGTCTTCACCGCTGCGCGCTGATTTTGCGAAAGTGCATAATTCGGCCACGGGCCCGGCTTTTCCGAGAGGCATCCTTCTTCCGCCCGCGCCTTGCTTAAGGGCGCGAGCGCGGGCGGGGTAAACTTCTCCGCCGCGCGATGACACGCCTGGCAGCGATGCTCGGCAAACAATTGTTTCCCGCGGGCTACGAGTGCTGCATCCAAGCGGAAGGTTTCCAGCGGTGCTTTCTGCTCGCGGAGCAGGTAGCTGGCGATGTCCTCCGCTTCCGCGTGTTCCAGGTGGGAATCCGGCATCCGGCCGCTCGGGCGGGCGGCCAGCGGGTCTTTTAAGAATGCGGTGAGACTTGCGAGCGCGTACTTTTCCGTCAGCGGACCGAGCGGCACCGAGCCGGGCAGCGCCTTCTCCGGCGAGTGACAGGCCACGCAACCGATGGAGTGATACAGCTTCCGCCCGCGCTCCACCGCCTCCGCTTTTGGCAAAGCCGACAACGCCGGTGCGCCCATGGACGCGAGGTAATGGGCGAGCGCATTTGCTGTCTCGGCGCGCTCTATTTTCGGCAAATGGGAGAGCACATCCGGCATCGTGGTCCCCGGCTTGACGCCTGACGGGTTCGCGATGAACCGCTGCAAGTGCGCGCCATTCACCCGCTCCCCGACCGTCGCCAAATCCGGTCCCGCCTTCGCCGCGAATGCCGGCTGTCCGCTCGCGTGGCAGGAGGCGCAACCCAACTCGCCAATCAGAACCGCGCCTGCGAACGTCTCTGTGCCCGGACGCTCCAGCGCGCCGATGAGCGTCGTTTCCGCAGCATT
>CBHXZU010000572.1:0-4572 GCA_966125105.1 uncultured Prosthecobacter sp. | reverse complement strand
ATCGCCATGGGCGCCTGCGCCTCGAGCGGCGGCATGTATCGGAGCTACGCGGTGCTCCAAGGCATCGACCGCCTGATCCCGGTGGATGTTTACATCTCGGGCTGCCCGCCTCGCCCGGAAGCTCTGATCGAAGGCCTTCTTCGCCTGCAGCGGAAGATCGACACCGAGAAGTCGCTCTCCGCGCAGAAACCCAGCCTCACCGCGTCACTCGCCTAGTTTTTTTGCCATGGCTTCACTCGAAGTGCCCGCTTCCACGCGGAAAGACGTCGCCGCCCTCGTCGCCAAGTTTACGGTCACCAAGCAGGCCGAGTTTCGCGGAGAATCAACGGTTTATGTCACGCGTGATCAATTTCGCGACATTGCCGTTTTCCTTAAAGGCCTCGGTTACACGTATCTCATTGATATCAGCAGCGTTGACCATGCCGGCCAGGAACCTCGGTTCGAGATGGTCTACGAATTGCAGAACTTCGAACGCGGCGATTATCTGCGCGTAAAGTACCCCGTAAGTGAGGACGATCTGACCGCCCCGAGCGTTGTAGATCTTTGGGCGACGGCGGATTGGCACGAGCGCGAGGTTTACGATATGATGGGGATCAATTTCCCCAATCACCCCGACGTGAAGGAACACGGACACCTGCGCCGGATTCTCATGTGGGATGGCTATCCGTTCTATCCCTTGCGGAAGGAATTCCCGCTGGCGGGATTGCCGAGCGAGATGCCGGACGTCGCCTTTTCGGATACGGCGCCGCTCGCCGGCGGTCCGTTCGTAACGTCGCCCTCGACGGGATCGAGCCAGGATCGCGAGCCGCGGTCCAAGGCGTATACGCCCTGATCCGCTTCCCTTCGGGAAGCTTTGCACACCAGTTAGGCGCGACGTAAAATCGTCGTCTGATGCCTTTGGAACCAAGTAGCGCGCAGGAAATTGCGGACGCTGTTCGCTCGCAGTCATGCGTTCTGGTGACGGGCGGGCAAACAAAGCCTCGCCTCAGCGCGGTTGGCGACGAGGTCACGCCCATTTCGACGCGCCGGCTCTCCGGAATCACAGAGTACGATCCCGGTGAGTTTACTTTCACGGCATTGGCAGGCACGCCGATGCGCGAAATTGTCGAGACGCTTGGAGCACAGGGACAATATCTGCCGTTTGATCCCGTTTTCATCGAAGCGGGAGCAACGCTTGGGGGAACGATTGCGTCCGGGGTGAATGGGCCGGGACGTATGCGTTACGGCGGAATCCGCGACTTCATTCTCGCGGTCCAGTTTGTGGAGGGGACCGGGCAACTTCTGCGAGGCGGCGCGAAGGTGGTGAAGAATGCGGCTGGTTTTGATTTCCCGAAGTTTCTCGTGGGGAGCCTCGGGAGATTCGGCGCCATTGTGGAGGCGACTTTCAAAGTTTTTCCGCGCCCCGTTTCGTGGCTGACGATTTGCGCGCCGACCATGCAATCGGAGGTGCACTCGCGGCTCGCGCAGGCGGCTCGAGGGCGTTGGGAAGTCGATGCCCTCTGTTATGAAGTGCACGAGGGGCTGCTCTATGCGCGGATCGGCGGACCGCCGGAAGCGAATGAAGCGCTGGCCAAAGAGATCACCCAAGTGTGGCCGCGAGCATTCATTCTCGATCCAGAACGCGGCGGCGTTTGGTGGAAGAACGAGGCGGAGTTTCGCTGGGCAAACGAGTTTCCGCTGTTGATCAAGGTCCCGGTCACGCTGGCGGAACTTGCGCCGATCTTTGCGCTGCCAAGTGGTTGCAGGGTCCGGATTGCGGGCGCGGGAAATTGCGCATGGGTCGCGACGACAAACGAAGTCTTCCCCGAGGTGCAACGAAAGCTCACCAGCGCCGGGCTGAACGGATTGGTAATCCGCGGTACTAACGTGCCGATGTTCATTGCTAATTCGGCGAGTTCCCAAGTGCAGGAATCAGTGCGCGCGGTGTTTGATCTGGCGGGCCGATTCCCGAAGCTTTCCTAGCCTTTTTCGCACGTCTGGACGCCAAACAGAATACGCGGAAGCGGGTCATCTGACCGAGTGTAACGGGGATAGCCGTAGCGAAGAGAAGACAGCCCGACGGCAACGACCCCGAGCCATCAGGTCAACTGGTTCGCCGGCGAGGAGCTTGTCGTGAAGGTTCGAGATCCTTCCCTGCCTCATAACAAAGAGGCCCAAGGTGTGGAGCAGTTCTTGAGGTGTTTTCGGCGATGAAACTCTTGTGAGTGGCTCGGGGTCTTCTCCTCGTTACACTCGGTCAGGACGACCAAGCTTTTCGTGCTTCGTTACCGCAGAGTCCGCGCTCCCATCACGACAGGACGTACTGCTCGATCGCCTCAATCAGTTTCAAGGACTTCGGGCCAGGGAGCACGCCGGGTTCCATTTGATTCATCACGTAGGCGAAGGACCATCCGCGCTCGGGATCAGCGAATGCGTGGCTGCCTCCGGCACCGGGATGGCCAAAGGCGTTCATCGATTTTCCAAAGCTGGCCCTGACCTTGGCGCCGAGTGCGTCGACCGGATCCTTCATGAATCCGGCGCTGAAGGCGGTATCCATCATGAGCACGCGGTCGGGGCCTTGGGTGAGCGTGGTAGTCATCCACGAGAGCGTTTGCTCGCGGAAGATCGTGTGACCATCAAGCGAACCGCCTTGCGCAAGCAGCGAGTAAAACTTCGCGAGCGCCCTTGCGGTGCCAATCCCGCCAAAGCCAGCGAAACTGGCGCGGCGCACTTCGGGCGAATTCAGGGAGGCGACACTGTGGAGCCCGGCAGGTGAGCCGAACGCCCGAATGGTGAACGAACCGGGCGTGGTGAACGCGGAATAAAATGGATCGCCCTTGGGCGGCGCCTGCTTCGCTGGAAAGACGGACGCGACGCGGTCCTCCAACTCGGGGGGAATCCCAAACCAGAACTCAATCCCGAGCGGATCGGCAATGTGCGCGCGCCAATATTGCGCGATCGATTCTCCGCTGATGCGACGGACGAACTCATCGAGCAGAAATCCGTGCACGCGCGGCGCGTAGCCGCGCGCTCTGCCGGGAACCCAGTGCGGCGTTTGCGCCGCGATGGCTGCAACGACAGCGTCGTGATCGAAGACGCTGGCCGAGACATCGAGAACCGGGATTCCCGCCTGGTGCGAGAGCGCCTGACCGAGCGTGATGTCGAATTTTCCATTCTGCGCAAACTCCGACCATATCTCCGCGACCGGCGTTTCGAGCGTGAGTCCCCTTTCCTGCATCGCGTGCAACACGCACGCGGCTGCGGGTCCTTTGCTCGCGCTCCAGACGAGCACGAGCGTGTCGGCCGTCCACGACTGCGTATGCTGGCGATCGCGCCATCCGCCGGCGAGCGACAGGACTTCGCGCCCGTCTCGCCATACGCAGACCGACGCGCCGAGTTCACCGCGCGCGGAGAAGTTCTCCGCGAAGACATCCTCCACCTCGCTCATCTCAAGGCTTCAGCTGCGCGCACAACTCACGCGCCACGGCCTCGGGATCTGTTCCCTCGGCTTCTGCTCGGACCGGCTCACCGCCATCTGGACCAAAGAGAATCCCACGGAGCTTCAGAAGATCGCCTTCGAAGTCCGTTCGCACACCAATTGGCACCGAGCAATCTCCCGCGAGCAAACGCTGGACTTCGCGCTCGGCGCGCGTGGCCAGCATCGTCGGCGCATGATTGATTTTCGCGAGCACATCGGCGACCTCGCGACGATCACTCTTGATCTGCAGCGCGACAGCCCCCTGCCCGATCGCCGGTATCAGCACATCTGCCAGCGAAGTCGCAAAAAAGCGTCCTCCATCCGATTTAAAGCTCCCTTCGCCGATCGCATAATTGAGCCGGCGCAGCCCTGCCTCCGCGAGCACGATCGCCGAAACTTCCGTGCGGTCACCGAGCTTGCGCAGCCGCGTCGGCACATTGCCGCGCCACTCCTCGATACGCAAATCGGGACGATGCCAGGCGATTTGCCGAGCCCTTCGAATGCTGCTCGTGCCAACGATCGCGCCCTGCGGCAGCGCGGCGAAACCGCCCTCCACTTTGCTCACGAGCACGTCAGCAATCGGCGCCCGCTCGAGCACCGCGGCGATTTCCAGGCCGGGGGGATTGTGTCCCGGCAGATCCTTCATGCTGTGCACCGCGACATCGATCGTTCCCTCGAGCAACGCGTATTCAAGTTCGCGGGTGAAAAGTCCCTTTCCACCGCCATCGCCCTTTTGGAGCAAATTGAGGTCGAGCTTCTGATCGCCACGCGTGAGGAAGGTCTGCCGTTCGGTCTTCAGGTCCGGCCAGGCTTTCGCGAGCGCCGCTTCCGTGAGATCCACCTGCGCAAGCGCCAGAGCCGAGCCGCGAGTACCGAGAATGAGCTTCGTCACTTCGCGCCCTCCGGGTGCGCGTGCAAAGGCATCTGCGGCCGCGGCGCCGCCAGCCAATCGCGAAACTCACCCACATGCCGCTCGATCATGTGTTCGCACTTTGCCAGTTCCTGCCGCCGCACCTGCATCGACTCATCAGCGATGCTCTGCAGGGCGTCGATATCGTAGAGGTAAACGCCGTCCAAATCATTCACGCTCGCTTCAAAGTCGCGCGGCACCGCGA
>CBHXZU010000571.1:0-4576 GCA_966125105.1 uncultured Prosthecobacter sp. | reverse complement strand
GGCGCGGCGGCAGGCGCTGGCGAGTAGCGGGCACGCCAAAGGCGCGGAGTGGTGAGCTGGGAGAATGGGCCTCCGCCCCGTTTACGACAGACGAGGCAAACACGGCCTGCTCATCTCACCATTTCGACGGCACGGGCGCCTTTACCACTCTTGACCGCAATAACACGAATCGAATCGGAACTATAAGGCGGAACTTTTTGGGCTGACCGTCGACCATAAATGGTTCGAACTTCCAACGCTTCACGGCTTTCACAGCCGCTTCCGAGAAAGGATCATTCGAATCGTAGAGCGACTTGGCATCATTCACTGTCCCGTCCACCCCAACGACAACACCGACCCAGACCCTCTCCTCCCCGGGTACACGTTTGGCGCGCAGTGGATAAGACGGTTGCGGCGCGAAAATGAGACGCGGGGCGACAATTTTCTGCTCATCGCCATACTGTTCGCCGGACCTGGGAAACAAAGCGTCGAACCGGCGGCGCATTTCATCTGAGGGTTTCGCGATACTGCCCCCAGCCTCAGCACGCGCGAACATCGAATTCGTATTTTGCGTATAAACTCGTTCAGCCTCCCGCTTACGACGAAGGGAAGCACAGCCGGCCGTCAGCAAGCAGCAGGCGACGACGAGTAGCGCGCGGATCTTCACTGTAGCAGACGACTGGTTCAGGCGGAAAAATCGCTGAGGGCAGCTCGTGTGGGGTGAATGATGCAAAGCATCGCGGGAATCGGGAGCATGCGGGGGTTCTAAGGTAATTGGCTCAAAACTGTCGAGCCGCCCCAGCGCCCCTTTGCGGCGCGCGCAACACGTCCTCATTGTAGGGATCTCCGCTGATCCTCCCATCCCTTGGCGCGTCGCTGCCTCGGGGTAACCACGCGTTTGCAAGCAAGTAGTGAAATGGAGGCACCCACTTTCCAGGGGGGCGCGCGAAGCCATCGGAGCGGATTGTCAGCTCAAGCGATCGCCAACTCTCGCCGGCCGCGCAGTCGAAAGGATTCACCGAATTATGAACACCTCTACACGGCCCCTGGCCATCGTCACCGGCGCGTCCGCCGGAATTGGCTATCATCTGGCGCGCGAATGCGCTGCCGCAGGATTTGACCTGCTCATTGCTGCCGACCGCCCTTCGCTCGAGCAGGCGGCTGCGGACTTCCGCGCGCTCGGCGCGTCGGTCGATTACGTCGAGGCGGACCTGGCCACGCAGGAGGGTGTCGATCGCCTCGTCGCGGCGACGAACGGGCGGCGCGTGGATTACCTGCTCGCCAATGCGGGACACGGACTGGGCCGCGCATTCCTAGACCAGGACTTCACCGCATGCCGCCACGTGATCGATACCAACATCACCGGGACCATTTACCTCATTCAGATCGTCGCGCGCGAAATGAAGGCACAGGGCGCGGGGCGGATCCTGATCACAGGATCGATCGCCGGCTTCATGCCCGGCAGCTACCAGGCGGTTTACAACGGCACAAAGGCGTTCATCGATTCCTTCGCCTTCGCTATTCGGCACGAACTGAAAGACACGGGCGTGACAGTGACCTGCCTGATGCCCGGCGCGACGGAGACGGACTTCTTCGAGCGCGCCGACATGATGGATACGAAGGTGGGCACCGATAAGAAGGATGACCCGGCCGATGTGGCGAAGACCGGTTTCAATGCGATGATGCGCGGCGATGGCGACGTCGTCGCCGGATGGCAGAACAAACTCCAGAGCGCCATCGCGAACATCACCCCCGCCGGCGTGCTCGCGGCTCAGCACGCGAAGTTGGCCGAGCCGGGAACCGCTAAGAAATGATTCAATTACCATGAAAGCACTCGTTTTCCATCGTCCAGGCAAGGTCTCCGTCGACAACGTTCCCGATCCCAAGATCGAGAAGCCCGATGACGTAATCCTGCGCGTCACTTCCACCGCGATCTGCGGCTCGGATCTGCACATCTACAACGGCTTCTTTCCGCAGACGAAAGACATGATTCTCGGGCACGAGTTCATGGGCATCGTCGAGGAAACGGGTTCCGCCGTGACAAAGCTGCAGCGCGGCGATCGCGTTGTGGTCCCCTTCCCCGTCGCCTGCGGCGGATGCTTCTTCTGCCAGCTCGGATTGCCCGGACATTGCGAAAACTCGAACCCGGAGAATTATGGTCCTGAAGGCGGATTGATGAGCCAGAAGGGCGGCGGCCTGTTTGGCTACACTGATCTCTACGGCGGCTACGACGGCGGACAGGCGGAGTATGTGCGCGTGCCGTTTGCAAACAATGGCCCGCGCAAGGTGCAGAACGATTTTACGGACGAGCAGTTGCTCTTCCTCACGGATATCCTGCCCACCGGATACGCAGGGATCGATTGGGCGCAGCCTAAAGGCGGCGAGACCGTGGCGGTATTTGGCTGCGGGCCGGTCGGGCTGATGACGCAGAAGGTCGCGTGGCTCAAGGGCGCGAAACGTGTGATCGGCATCGACATTCAACCGTACCGCCTCGAAGCCGCCCGCCGCGCGGCAAAATCTGAAACGCTGAATGCTGCCGAACTGAAGGATACTGAGGTGGTGCAGGCGATCCGCGACATGACCGACGGGCGCGGCGCGGATATCTGCGTCGATGCAGTGGGCATGGAAGCGGACCGCAGTGTGCTCGATAAACTCAAGAATGTCGTGCATGCGGAGGTGGGCAGCATCAAAGCGCTCAAGACGGCGATCAGCGCGGTGCGTCGTGGCGGATGGGTCACGGTCACCGGCGTCTACGGCGTGCCCTACGACAACTTCCCGCTCGGGCAGATCTTCGACAAGGGCATCAAGATGCGCTTTGGCCAAAGCACGCCGCAGCGCGACATCGACGAGCTGCTCACGTGGGTCGAGCAGGGAAAGGTTCAGCTCGACGACATCATCTCGCACAAGCTGCCGCTCTCGGAAGCGCCGCATGGCTACGACATCTTCAACGAAAAGAAGGATAACTGCGTAAAGGTCGTCTTGAAGCCGTGATCGCCGCCAAGCGTCGCCGTCGCTATTGGGGCCTCTCGCTTTGCCACAAATCCCTGGCGACAGCGTGCGGAGAAGTTGTCCCGCGCGCCGGCCTAACTGCGATGCTGCATCAGGGCCGCGAAGGCTAAATAGCCTCCGGCCCGATGAACTCTTTTCAGTTTCCCGAGAAGCGTCATGGCCCAAACATTAGCGCCGCAGACTCTTTAGTGTTTAGCGTTTAGTGTTTAGATCTTCGCCTGCCCGATTAGCTGCGCGGGGGAGCATCCTGAGTTCCGCGATCCACTCACTCCGGACTGATCCACTGCTTGTACGCGGGTTCACCCATATACTTGTACCCTCGGTTGGCGCGTCCCGTGCCCGCGAGCATGCTGTGGATGAAGCCATTCCGCTCCACCTGCACGGTGTGCAGGATGATGTGAGCGGGATTATCGTGCATGTAGAACTGCGCGCGTCCGCCGATTCCTTTCGCCACGACGATGTCGCCGTCGCGTCCACGCGTGAAGATGAAGCGATCATCCAGGTCGCGAAGCATCACTTTGCTCCGGCCGCCTGTGCCGCCGCCGGATGTGACGAATGGCTTCCCCTTCCAGAGCGCGAGGTCGTCGCGATATGCAAGGACGACCATGCGGTGCTCGCGCGAGCTTTCGAGCCAGTCGGCCAGCTTCGCCGCGTGCTTCTCCGTCTCGTAGCCGTAGTTCGCGTCGAGGAAGGCGATGCGCCCGACGTAATCGGGGATCTGATCAAAGGCGTTGATGAAGCCGATGATGAAGCTTCCGCCGCCGCTGTGCCCACTCAGCGTGATTGTCACCGGCGCGCCGGCGAAGCGCTGAAGGACTTTATTCACCACGCGGACGACTGCGGCATCGCCATTCTTCTTCCGCCACGCCGGCCAGGAGAGTCCGCGCGCTTCGACGCAGGCGAGGACGAGGTTGTCGTTATTCGTGACATCGCGGAGGTAACGCATCTGCGCCGCGATCTGCTGGATGCCGAACTTCGACTTCGAATCCGGCGGCACGGCGTGGCCCATGGTTTCTTCGAGCGAGTTGCCGTTGGGGCACGCGTAGAAGATGACGTGCGCGGGTTTGCCAGGCTTGAAGCGATCCGACGCCACGAGCCGCACGCGGACGCCCGGGCTGATCGAGAAAGTGTCCGCCACCTCGTGGAAGGCAGGCTCGGCTTTCAACCCGCGCATGGGTTCGGCGGCAACGGTAACGTAGCGCGATTCGGCAATGGTCCCCTCTCCGCTCAGCAAGACGGAGAGCTTCGGATCGGCGAGGAGGTCGGCGGCGCGGCGAGGCTCTCCGTCGACCATGACCTTTTGCGAAACGAGACGAACCCCGTGGCTATAATCGACCCAATTCTCCGTGTGCCCTTTATAGAGCGGCTGGATGGGCGATGCGTCGAACCTGTGCCAGCCGTAGATGGCCACCTTCCCTGGCGTCTCGCGCAAAGACGCAGTAAGCACGACATCCTTCTTGTCTCCCGCCGTGAGAGTGCCGAGCGGGTGCTCGGCGATGGCTTCCTTGCGCTGCCCGCCGACGACGGCGTTGTGCTCACCCATCACGGCCAACGTGGTCATGGCCGGGCCGGGTTGCAGAGGGTTTGG
>CBHXZU010000570.1:0-4585 GCA_966125105.1 uncultured Prosthecobacter sp. | reverse complement strand
CCACCTTCGTGATTGACGGTAGTATGGAATAGTGGGAAAAAGTCGCGGTTAGTTGGACCTGCCCATCCAACCAGAACCGCTCGATGCCCGAACCCGCGCAAATTTCCGACACGCCTGTGTTCATGCGCGACTACCGCAACAAGGTAGACGCGCAGTGGCGCGTGACCGTGCCGGCATCATGGCGGTTTGCCGAACGCGCGGAGCTCTACATCCGGCTGAAGGCGGACCACCTCGTGGTGGTGCCGCGCTCGGAGGTGGATCGCTTTCGCGCGTGGGCTTCGGGACTCCCGGGCAGCGACCGCACCGCGGTGCTGGCCGAGTGGGGCCGCACGACCGACCAAACGAAGATTGATTCGGCTGGCCGCATTACCCTGCCCGGTGAATGGGCGCAGGAAGTGGGGCTCAGCAAGAGCAGCAATGTCGTCCTCGTTGGGGCGATCGAGAATTTCCAGATCTGGGCGGAAGACCGCTACGCCGCAGATCAAGCTGGCCTCCAGAAACGCGGCAAGGCGCTGCTGGCGCAATACGACTAATGTGGCGTCCAGCACTGCCGTTCGATTTTGCAGCCATGCCTGCCACGCCTGAGAACTATCATATTTCAGTGCTGCCGGAGGAAACGGTCCGTTTCCTCCAGCCTGCTGCTGGAAAGGTGATGTTTGACGGCACGCTGGGTGGTGGCGGCCACACGGAAGCGTTCCTGAAGGCAGGCGCTGACGTGATTGCGACGGATCTCGATCCGGACGCTTTGAATTTCGCGAGCCTGCGGCTGAGCGGTTTCCTTGGGCGGTTCCGCTCGGCCCAGGCGTCTTTTTCCCAAATCGATGAGGTGCTGGCGCGGTTCGGCGTCGCCCGCGTCGACGGCGCGCTGCTCGACCTCGGGGTTTCGAGCCATGAGCTGGATACTCCAGAGCGCGGCTTTTCGCTCAAGTCGGACGGTCCGCTCGATATGCGGCTCGGACCGACCGTGCCGCTCACCGCGGCCGAGATCGTCAATACATGGAGCGAGGAGGAACTCCTCCGCATCTTCCGTGAATACGGCGAGGAGCAGGCCGCCCGTCGTGTTGCGGCGCGCATCGTGCAGGAGCGCGCCAAGCAGCCATTCACGCGCACGCTGCAGCTTGCCGAGTGCATTGCGCGGGTCGTTCCGAAACGCAGTCAGATTCACCCTGCCACGAAATGCTTCCAGGCCCTGCGCATTGCAGTGAATGGAGAGCTGGATGTGCTCGCGGCTGGGTTGGATGCGGTGACCTCGAAGCTGGCGCCTGGCGCTCGCTTCGGAGTCATTTCGTTCCATAGCCTCGAGGATCGCGTCGTGAAACACTACTTTCGCGACCGCGGTGCCGAGTGGATCGACCGTCCGGAATGGCCCGCGCCGCGCCGGAATCCCAACCATTTCTTTCGCCTGATTACATCCCGCCCCGTCATTCCGACGGACGCGGAAATTGAGAAAAACCCACGTGCCCGCTCGGCCAAGCTTCGCGTCGTCGAGCGTCTTCCGTATGCCTAACCAGCGCCGCCACGCCCAAGCCTTTCCCCTCGCAGCAACTCTGATCGGAGTTGCAATTGCCGTGTGCATCGCCGTATTCGCCATCAAAGCGCTCACGGTGAAGTATCAGCTCATCCAGGGCGGAGATAAGCTCAAGCGCCTCGAGCGCGAGCTCGCCTCCGTGACGGTGAAGAACGAGGCGCTGCAGACGCAGAAGGACCTTCTCACGTCGCCCCCGAACCTCGCTAAAGCGCTGGAAAAGGGCGGGATCAATCTCGTGAAGATTGATGAGAAGTACGTCGTGAACGTGGGTCGTCCGCCCCGGGCCCAGGTGGTGAAACTTGCGGCTGCGCGGGAGGATGAGAGATGAGCCTGGCCACGCGCGCTTGCGTGGCCACGTATGGCCTCGCCGCCTTGTTTACGGCGCTGTCCGCGCGTCTGTACCAACTGGCTGTAGATAAACACGAGCACTACGCCACGATGGCGAAGGGCGCGTACGAGAGCCGTGCTACGATTCCGGCGCGCCGTGGGAACATCGTTGATGTCCATGGCGCGGTGCTCGCTCGCAACGAGCCGCTGAAGAACGTCATCGCGGATGATTCCCTGCTTTTTCAGCAAGATCCCAAGACGCAGAAGATCAAACGCGACGACCGGGCAAAAGCAGCTGTAATCATCGCCCGCAACCTCGAGCTTCCCGTCGAGGAGGTCGCGGCGAAGATCGTGCCTGACCGGAAGTACGCGGTCGTTGCGCGGAAGATTTCCGAGGAACGGGCAAGCGCAATTCTCCACGACCTCGAGACAGCGAAGGTCCAGGGCATTCATTTCACACAGGATGCCGAGCGGATTTACCCCGCCGGGAGTCTGCTCTGCCACGTTCTCGGTTTCTACGGACACCAGGAGCGCATCGATCCCGTCACGAAGGCGAAGACCGGCGAGTTCCGGGGCATTGAAGGCATCGAGCGGTCGATGAACGACTGGCTCGCGGGCCAGGACGGCTGGCGCTATTACGAGAAGGATGGATTTGGCAAAGAGATGGCGAGCTACCGGGGCGAGGAGCGTGCCCCGCGCCATGGCGCAAACGTTCGACTAACCATCGACCTCGGCGTGCAGCAGATCGCGGAGGAAGAGCTCGAGCGCGCCTGCAAAGAACTCCGGCCCAAAAAGGCGACCGTCATCATCATGGATCCGAAGAGCGGGGCCATCATGGCGCTGGCAAATCGTCCTGGTTTCGATCCGAACGATCCGGGTAAGGCCACGGCGGAAAAGCGTTTCAATCACGCGGTGGCGAGCATCTACGAGCCGGGCTCCACGTTCAAAACGGTCTCGGCTGCCGGCGCGCTGAATCGCGGGCTTGCGACGATCGATGAACAGATTTGGTGCCGCAACGGCACCTGGGCCTACCCGGGCGGGAAACTCACCGACCATCATCCCTACGGGAACCTGAGTGTCGCGGACGTGATCGCGAAGTCATCGAACATCGGCGCAGTCACCCTCGCCAAGCGCATGGGTGAACGGCCGTTCTTCGAATTGATCCGCAGCTTCGGCTTCGGCTCCCGCACGGGCATCGCGTTACCCGGTGAATCGTCCGGCATTCTGCATCCGCTGCACCAGTGGCGTCCCGGCACGATGTATCACGTGCCCTTCGGCCACGAAGTTGCCGCGACGCCCTTGCAGGTCATCCTCGCGACATGCGTATTCGCCAACGGCGGCACCTTGATGATGCCGCAGATCATTCGCGACATCAGCGACGACGAAGGTCATGTGCTGGTGGCGTATCAGCCGCAAGCGGTGCGTCACGGCGTGGTGAAGGAAGAGACCTGCCAAAAGATTACGATGGCGCTCGAAAAAGTGACGAGCAAGATCGGCACGGCGACCCGGGCGCGGGTGCCGGGATTCCGCGTGGCGGGCAAAACTGGAACGACGCAGTTGTTCGACAAGGCCCTCGGCCGTTACTCGAGCCAGGACCACACGGTTTCGTTCGTCGGCTACCTCCCGGCGGAGGATCCGAAATTTTGTTGCCTCGTGATGATGGAGGACTCGGAAGTCGTGAATGGGCGCCAGGATTCGGGCGGACTCCTTGCGGCTCCGGTATTTGCAAAGATTGCTGAACGCACGGCGCGGCAGATCGGGCTGCAGCCTGATCCTGTTTTGCTCGAAGAAGAGCTGGCATTCCGGAAGGCGTTGGCGAAGGAGGGTCGATGAAACTGGAGAATTTGGCGCAAGCGATCCAAGCCGTCGCCGTGGCAGGACCGCTTGATCGCGATATCACGGGCATTTGTTACGACTCACGGAAGGCGACGCCCGGTTGTCTGTTCGTAGCGCTGGCTGGGGAGAAAGTAGACGGAACGCAGTTCATCGATGCGGCGATCGACAAGGGAGCTGCGGCCATCGTGAGCGAGGTGGGTGGACTGGCTTCTCGCGCCACGCACATCACCGTGAAGAACGCCCGTCAGGCGTTGGCGGATCTCGCGGCGGCTTTATACCGGAATCCCGCTCGTTCAATGCGCATCGCCGGCGTCACCGGGACGAACGGAAAGACGACGACCGCATTTCTCATCAAGCACATCTGCGACACCGAACTGCTGCGCTGTGGCTTGATCGGCACGGTGCGCTACGTGATCGGCGACCGCGAGCTGCCGGCCTCGCGCACCACGCCGGAAAGCGCGGACGTGCATGAGCTGCTGTGGATGATGCGCTCGGCGGGCTGCAAGAGCTGCGCGATGGAAGTGAGCTCGCACGCCATGGTGCAGGAGCGCGTGCGCGGCGTGGAGTTCGACGTCGCTGCGTTTACCAATCTCACGCAAGACCACCTCGATTTTCACAAATCGATGGACGCGTACTTCGACGCGAAAGCTTCGCTCTTCGAGAAGCTCGCGGCGCAGACGCAGAAGCAGGGCAAAGCGGTGATCAACCTGGATGATCGCTTTGGAGTGAAGCTGATCGACCGCATTGGAAAGAGCTTGGAGTTTTTCACCTACGGGCAGGGCATCCACGCGCAGTTTCGCGCGAGCAACGTGCGGATTGACTTTTCGGGCACGACCTACGCGCTCGACGCGATGGGGAAAAGTTTCCTCGTGAAGATGCCGCTGATCGGCATGT
>CBHXZU010000569.1:0-4597 GCA_966125105.1 uncultured Prosthecobacter sp. | reverse complement strand
CAAAAGTGAAGCGGGCGGCAAGCCAAACGGCCTGTCGCCCGCAGCAACGTCGCTGCTCCCATTTGACGGGTTAGCAGGGACGGAATCTGTTTAGAGTTCCTCTAGTTCGCGCCTGAGGTCGTCCTTGGTCTTACCCAATCGCTGTTGCATGCGCCCAAGAAGTTCGTCCTCCTTGCCTTCGACGAAGGTAAGGTCGTCGTCCGTCAGCTGCGCATACTTCTGCTTCAGCTTGCCTTTCATCTCATTCCAGTTGCCCTTTATCTGCATCGTTGTCATGCCCCTGATTCGCTGGATAGCTGAAAGCCGGATGCGACTTGGCACGACGACACTTTCGGTCCCAATGCTACTCACGCCCTGCGTGAGGCTTGATTGAGTATTATAATTGCGAGAATGACCGCGGACGCAGAGAGCAGGCATGCAAAGCACCGCAGGTGAGCCGGGCCGCACGGACGGACGGGCGAAAATGTAACCTGTGAAGAAGCGAACGAAATTCTGGCGGGTTGCCGCGTCCGAAATGAATATCGTGACTTGCGTCGCGGCCGTCGCGTCGTCGCGGTTTTAACAACCCGCCGTGCCCGCCGTGCCCGCCGTGCCCGCCGTGGTAAAATCCGGCGGGATTAAGCGGCGGGGACGCGGTTGGTGAGTGTCATGCGCAGGCCTTCCCACAGCGCGGCGCGCACGGCGCTCCTGGGGACTTTCAGTTTCGCTTTTGTAGCGAGCGGGCTTTGCGATTCGAGCAGATCGAGCGTCTGGCAGGCGAGGCGCCACGGGAGATAACAGGCGAGTTTGACGCGCCGCGTTCGCACGGCACCGACGTAGAACCGCGCCTGCTCGAGCAGCACCCGCGCCCGAGCCAGCCAGTGGTCCGCGACCGGTTGCGCAAGCTGCGGATCGTCTGCGAGATCTTCGGGGTCCACGCCGGTCTCTGCGAGTTCGTCCGCCGGCAGATAGCAGCGTCCCGCCGCGAGATCCACAGGCATGTCGCGGAGAATGTTTACCAACTGGAGACCCTTTCCAAAGCTGTCTGCCACGTTCATGAGCTCGGCTTCCGACACTGCCGAGTAACCCGGCAGATGGTGGAAGCAGATGCGTGTCCACCATTCACCCACGCATCCCGCCACGAGATAAATGTAATCGTCCAGGGCGGCCGCATTGGGCAGCGCCACGATGTGACCGGGCGTCGCGAAGGTCTCCAGGTCATTGCTCTGCCCGCGGATGATGTCGCCGAGCAGGTTGCTCGTTTCGTTCCACTCCCATGCCTCCAGCTGGGAGTAGGATTCGAGGATCTTCGGCAAGGCATTGATCAGCGCGCGCTCGCCAGCATGGGTGGGATGAATGTCGCGTTGGATCGATACCACCGCGCCCTGGGTCGGGGATCCACGCACGAGCCCCTCGAAGTCCGCAAGGCGCCGCAACCGCGTTTCCACCGGGATCCCATCGGTATCGGCGATGGTATCGCTCGCGCGCGCCAGCAGGTAGGCAATTCCCACGGGCACCCGCACGGCTCTGGGAAGAAGCCGAACGCTGAGATAAAACGAACGCGAGACCGACTTGAGGATCCTGCGATCGAGTTTCGCCCGGCTCATGGGACTCTCCGGAACGTGATCAGCTTTTCATCCGCATTGCCGATTGCCAAGGCGCCGGCGATCCATGCGCCTTTGTTTCCAATCGGCCCGAGCTTGGCTTCCGCCCGCCATTTCTCCATGAGCCGAAGCCCCGTGGCATCCAGAGCGATCGGATCCTTGCTCGCGTAAAGTGTCGCGTGAGGAACCGCGTGTTGCGGATTCGCTGCCGGACCGCCGGCATACGTGACGGCCAGGGCGTCCAGAATGTGCAGCACGCATTTTCCGCCGATGCGCGGATCGGCGTAAAGCTCCGCCGCCGCGGCCGCGCCACCTTCGCCAAAGGAAGTGAACCGCCGCCAGTTATCGAGATTCGAAATGACCGCGCTGTGAATCGCCCCGGCCACGCCGCATCCCGGTTCGTCGGAAAGCGCCGGAACATTCACGAACTTCGTGCAGTCTCGGGAGAGAATCGTGGCGAGATGGCTTTTGCTGCTCAGCGGATCGGAATTGCGATCCGTCACTTTCTCGCTGAAGAGCAGGTCGCCCCAGATGAGCTTGCCCAGCACGGGTGCGGCAAAGGTTGCCGAGCGATCCCAACCGCGCGGCGGTTCGATGGAACGAACCTCGCAACCGACCGCCGCTGGAGTAAAGCCCGCCTCACGCAGGGAAGCCGCGTGCTTGTCCCAAACGAAGACTTCCTTCACGCCGGCACTGCGCAAACCTGCGACGACTGCGGCAACCACTCCCCGGCGCGTGCCAAAGTAACGCCCGCCCGCCGTGCTAACCTTGATGCCCACGCGGTCTTCCGGGCCGGCGATCTCGCGCCATGCGGCCGTGGGACTGGATTTGCCCGTTACCACCTGGACCAGGTGATCCACCATTACGCGACTGACCACTGCATCTTCCTCGAATCCTTCCAGGACGCGCGGGTCGGAAGCCACAGCCACGAGCGACGGCCCGCCTTGCGCGGGCGTGCTCGGAACAGGAGCTACGGGCGGCGGATTGAGCTGCTCTTCCCCGCAAACCGCGCTGGCACCGACGATAAGCATCGCCAGAAAACGAATCACGCCCGGCGCATACCGCGACGGGCGTGATGTGTCAAAGGGAAGCGTGAGCGACTAAATACCCAGCGAGCGAAGCAACGCCGAGTCGATCCGGCCTGTCACCGCGAGGCCACGGTCCGCCTGGTAGGAGCGAATCGCGCTACGACTGCCGGGACCGATGTCGCCATCGATCGCGCCGGAATAGTAGCCGCGCCGTTTCAACGCCCGCTGGACGTCGACCTCGAGGGAGCCGGCCGTCGAGTCGTAGTATGGCTGCGCGTAATAACGCGGCGTGGATGAATAGGTGAAGCTTACCGACGGGTAATACCCTCCGTAGTAGCCTCCATACGCGTAGGGGTAATATCCGCCGTAGTAGCTGCTGTAGTAACGGGGATAGCTGTAGCTGTAGAAACGCGGGTAGCTGTAGTGCCGATGTCCATAGGAGGAATGGCCGTGGTGGTAGTGACTACCGTGGTGACTGTGGCCACCGTGATAGTCCCTGGCTTCCGCAAGACCGGGCATGGCGAACGCCAGCGCCGCAATGATCGCGAAGTATTTCATGTCGACGGGTGAGACGGATGAAAATGTGCGCTTATTCGCGATTTTGGAAAACGGAATTTTGCCCGCTTTCACGAAGGAATCTTACTTCTTCTTGGATCCGCGCAGCGCCGGGGGCTTCGACTCGCTCAGCGCGAGCAACTTGTCGTAATGCTTCCTGGTCAGCGGCATCACCGAGAGTCTCGATTGCTTGAGCAGGGGAAGATCTTCGAGTGCCGCCGTCGCTTTGATGGTCGCGAGTGTTACTCGAGTGGCGAGTGGTTGGAGCGGAACCAGATCCACGCAGGACCAGTCGCCCTCTTCCGCGGTTGGATCCGGATAGGCCTCTTTCGCGACCTTGGCGATTCCCACGACCTCTTTGCCCTCCACGGAATGATAAAAAAGAACGTGATCGCCCGATTTCATGGCCCGGAGGTGATTCCGCGCCTGAAAGTTCCGCACCCCTGTCCACTCGGTGCGGCCGTCCCGGACAAATTGTTCCCACGAATAAGCCTAAGGCTCCTCTTTCACCATCCAGAGTTGCATGGGCGAAAGAAGCGGCAGACCGCCGCGGCAGAACAAGTTCTAAAAAACGATTGAGAAAAGTAACGCATGTTACATTTTTATCGCGACTTCCGTCCCTCGTCCGCCGTAACAAGCCAATCCCGTCAACCACTGCAATCTCCTCGGATGCTCCGCTCCTTCCTGTCCTGCTTTCTTTGTCTCCTCGTCGCCCTATCCTCCGTCCGCGGCGATGTTGTCATCAACGAAGTAGTTACGTCTGCCTCGGACCGGCTGTTGAGGTATGTGAATGGAGTGCCGCGGATCGGGACAGGAACAAACTGGTACGAGGCGGGATTTGATGCCTCCATGTGGCAGAGCGGACCCGGACCCTTCGGCTTTGGGACGGTGAGTGGAGGACCGGCAATTGGAACGAACACCCAGACGCGGATGCAGTACCTGACTCCGACGCTCTACTTGCGAAGGACGTTCAGTGTCTCTGCTGCGCAAGCAACTTCCACCAATGCCCTGGAATTGGTGGCGCAGTACAACGACGGCATCATCATCTACGTCAACGGCAAGGAAGTGGCGCGCCGCCGCGCGGGTCCCTCGAAGCAGTTCCAGTATCACGACATGCCCGCCGCGGATCCGGACTACAATAATACGTCCGGCGATAGCACGCTGTATTCGGAAACGATCAATCTAGGCGCGGCAAACGCCATCCCGCTCGTGGCCGGCGAAAATATCATTGCGGTCCACGCGCTGAATATGTCCTCGATCGACGGGGCGTTCCTGTTCAGCGGCACGTTGCGCACCGGGGGCGTGAATCTCGTCGCGCAAAATGACCCGTGGAGTTTCTTCCCCGGCGTGGCGGAACCGTCGGGAGGATTGATTGATCCAACCACGCTGAACTCGGGCCGGCTTAACGTTCCATGGGGCACAACCAGCTTT
>CBHXZU010000568.1:0-4613 GCA_966125105.1 uncultured Prosthecobacter sp. | reverse complement strand
ATGGTACATTCCGGCATTCGTAGCCCAGCGCAGCGTGAGATTCTTTTCGTTGAGCCACGCATTCAAGCGAGCGAACCGCTTGAACGGCTGTCCCCGGTCGTCGTTCAAGAACAGCTGCAACCGATCTTTTTTCAGATCCACTTCGGTCACCGCGATCTTCTTCCCCTCGAACACTGCGTTTACAGTCTGGATGGCTCGGACTGGAGCCGCGAGCCACAGGTGCAGGGTAATGTACGCCAGGCAGGTTCGAAGCAAGGAGGGGCAGGGAATCGCGGGCATCACTTGCATCTTTGGCAGCGGCCCAGTGCGTCCACAATGGGTTTTCTCCGACGCACTTTTCCAGCACACGCGTCGGGGAGAGGGATTCGTGGTTCGCGAGGTGCCTTAGCGGCGCATCGCCTTCGCGGCAACTTTGAGGTCGGCGACGAAGTTTCCATATTCGCGCTCGCGCGATTCGGCGTCGGGTTGTCGGAGCAGCGAGCTGGGGTGCACGGTGATGAGCGTGCACTTTCCGTATTGGGATTCGCGGATGTGGCCGCGGTCCTTGGTGACCTTGGCAGCGGACCCGAAGACGAATTGCGTCGCGGTGGCGCCGAGGCAAATCAGCATCTTTGGCTGAATGCGCGCGAGCTCGGCTTCGGCCCATGGGCGGCACGCGGCGATTTCGCGCGCGCCGGGCTTGGCGTGAATGCGCCGTTTGCCGCGCGGCTCCCATTTGAAATGCTTTACGGAGTTGGTGACGTAGCACGTGCTGCGATCGATTCCCGCTTCCTCGAGCGCGCGGTCGAGCATCTTGCCGGCGGGTCCGACAAAAGGGCGGCCTTCACGGTCTTCCTGATCGCCGGGTTGCTCGCCAAGCAGGACGACTTCGGCGTCCTCGGGGCCTTCGCCGAAGACCGTCTGCGTTCCGATTTTGTAGAGCGGGCAGGCGGTGCACTTCAGCGCCGCAGCGCGGAGCTTGGCGAGAGTGGCGCCGGCAGGCGGCTCCGCGATGCTGTATTCGTCATCGCGGACGATCTTCTTCTCGCTGCGGGCAATCATCGATTCGACGCGTTCGCTGGCTTCGCGCACGAGCGAGGGGATGAGGTCGGCTTCCGGAAGATTCCTCCAGTAGTGCTTCGGCATCTCCGCGCGCATGGCGCCTAATTTGATTCGGGCAGGATTGAAGATATGGCCGTAGTAGGTGCGCCACAGGTCCTCGGCTTCATCTGCCGTCGGAGCCGCGGCGCGAGTGGATCCCGGCGTGAAGGTGACTCGCTCGCCGTCCCAGTGCGCGCAGCGATCAGGCGTAAGGATGGACCAACGCATGGAAGCAAAGCGTCCGGTGAAGAACGGCGCGTTGAGCTCCACGATGTGATGCTGAGGCTCAAACCACGCGACGAACCATTGCGGGTCGCTCCCGGGAACTTCTCGGAAGCGGACGAATGCGCGCATTTTGTGCACGTCGTGGCGGATGGCTTTGTCCATCTGCTGAAGGCGGTGGACGAGACGATCGGTACTGACTTCGAGCAGGTGCGGTTCGCCGTGGGTGAGGCGCCAGAGCGCGGCGTAGAGGAGCGGCCAGCGCTCGGGATCGCGATGACAGGCGATGCGTTTCGCCATTTCCATGAAGGCAGCGGGCACCCGCAGCTTTTCGGTTGGCGCGGCGAGCGCGGGCTCATCAGAAAAGAGCGCCGATTGCGCGGACTCGCGTTCTTCCCAGAGGATGAGGTCGGGTGGGAGTTCGGCCTGGAGCGCGGAGCGCGCCGCAGTGCGCCACGATTCGAAGGTGGGCTCGATGAGAAGGATCTTCACGCGGCGAATCGAACGGAACGAATCATATCGCTGATTCGCCCTTCAAGGGTCTGTGGCTGGTTACGGCGACGAGGAAAAGGTGCTTTCAGTTGCGGCGCTGTTGTGTCGCCACCTTCGGGGCTCTGGCGAATTTCTTGGCATACCTAGGGCGGCGCTACGTTCCTCGCTTTGCCCTAGGCTGGTATGAGATTGGGCCTTCGGCCCGTCGATGCAGTGCGACGCAAACCGCGGCGATGGCTGCCGTTCATAGCTCGCCGGATCGGGCGCTCGACTCGGCGGAGAAGAGGTCGAGTTGCTGCGGCTTGTGTTGTGGCTCGGGAAGGTTCAGTTCACCGATCACTTTCGGCCGGTGATCCGCCACGATGACGAAGGGGAGGCACTTCTTCAGGGGCACGCGCAGGCGGGCGAGGTCGGCGACGTGGATGCGGCACCAGCGTCGAGCGGCAATCAGGCGGTCGACGTTCTTTGCCCCGAGGCCGGGGACGCGCAGGAGCAATTCTCGAGCAGCGCGGTTTAGATCGACGGGAAACTGTTCCGGATGCCGCAGCGCCCAGGCGAGCTTCGGATCCACGTCGAGGCGCAAATCGGGCGCTTTTTCATTGGTGATTTCATCGACCTTGAAGCCGTAGAAACGCAGCAGCCAGTCGGCTTGGTAGAGGCGGTGTTCGCGAACGAGCGGCGGAGCGACGAGCGGGAGCTTGCTCGAGGCGTCGGGGATGGGGCTGAAGGCGGAGTAATAAACGCGCTTCAGGCGATGACGTTGATAGAGTCCCGAGGCTTGCTGGAGAATATCGGAATCGGTCGCCGGTGTGGCGCCGATGATCATCTGCGTGCTTTGGCCGCCGGGAGCGAAGCTGGGCGCTTTTGCGCTTTCCTGCCGGCCGGCTTTTCCTTCGTCGATCCGCGCGCGGATGCGGCCCATGGTGTGCGAAATCCGTTCCAGGTTTTTCTCGGGCGCCAGCGCCTGCAGGTCGGCTGGTCGGGGGAGTTCGACATTGATGCTGATGCGATCCGCGTAGACTCCAGCGCGCTCAATCAGTTCCGGGGAAGCTTCGGGGATCGTCTTGAGGTGAATGTAGCCGCGGAATTGGTGATCCACCCGCAGCCGCCGGGCGACTTCCACCACTTGCTCCATGGTGTAGTCGGCGTTGCGAATGATGCCGGAGCTGAGGAAGAGGCCTTCGATGTAATTACGCCGGTAGAAATCGAGGGTGAGCTGGACGACTTCCTCGATGGTAAATCGTGCCCGCTGCACGTTGCTCGAGACGCGGTTAATGCAGTAGAGGCAGTCGTAGATGCAGTAGTTTGTGAGGAGGATTTTGAGCAACGACACGCAGCGGCCGTCGGGCGTGTAGGAGTGGCAGATTCCGGAGCCGGTTGTGGAGCCGAGGCCGCCGTTGCGAGAGTCGCGCTTCGTCGTTCCGCTGCTCGCGCAAGAGGCATCGTATTTGGCGGCGTCCGCCAAAATGCCGAGTTTCTTCGCGAGCTCCATGTGGGTTCTAGGAGCATACGCGCGGCCGGGCTTGGCGGACGCGACTGTCCCAGGGATTTCGACAGGATTTACAGGATTAAAGGATTTCAGGATTCGGTGAATGAGAGGGGCACCCGTGGCGGGAAGGACGCCTCGTTTTGCCAAATGCCTGAGCGGCAATCCTGTAATCCTGGAATCCTGTTAATCCTGTCTCAAAACGTGAACCGCGCGCCTCCCTTGGCCGCGCTTCTTGGAGATCAGTGCATCTCCACGGCACACACGCCCAGGCCGCCGCGATAGTAATTAAACTGCACGTTGGGATGATCGGCGAGGAGGGACATGGGGACGCAGCTCGAGACGAGGCGCTTGCTGATCATGTAAGCGGTGAGGCGTTGGCCGAACGGATTGTCGTGGGTGCCGGCTTGCCAGATGCTGACTTTCTCCGCCTTCCACGTTTCGGCGGGGCCGACGGTGATTGCCTGCGTGGGCACCATGGAGATGTTTCCGCCGCCGCTCGTGCGCGCGTTTTGAGCGATGGTGAGCGGGTGGAGCTCGACGATGCGGGTGGGCAGCTTGCGGTATTCTTCGGGAGTCGGCGGCGCGGACTTGTATCTGCCGCGACGGGGCAGGGGATCGTTGAAAGCCCAATGCTTCACGTCGCCCTGGCCGCCTTGCATGACGGCGCAGCGCGCCCCGCTGTCCCACGACTTGCGATAAAGCGCGGTGTCAGCCTTCGGGAAATGGAGGTGCGCATCGGGCATGCGGAGTTTTTTGTCGATCCGCGAAAAACACATCTCGCGATCGGCACGCTCGAAACTGAGGGGATGCGTCACGGGGACCTCGCGTCCGGTGGCGGGATCGAACCACTCGTCCATGCCCCAGAAATGTCCCCTGCGAATGTCGAGACCGAGTTCGTTTACCAGTCGGGCGACGAGCGGGAGTTGCTCGGTCGGTCCGATCGGCCCGCAGATGCCTACAGGATTGTCCGCGGTGCTTTGCTTCCAGGCGCTGATGTATTCCAGCGCCTCGGCGAGGTAGAAATCCTCCAGCGTGTCATACATCACCACGCGAAAGCCGGGGCGGCTGAGCTTTTCGATGTCGCGGGGTTTGAGGCGGGCGACTTCGTCGACGAGGTCAGTGGGGAGGCAGGTGTAATCCCACCAATCGGGGCTGATGCTGGAAGGGCGCAGTTGCATGCAGCCTGTTTGTCATAGGCAAAGGGCTGGCGTCCAACCTTTGGCAGCGGCGATCGAACGGCTTGGAAGGCTATGCCACAAAGTTTGCGCTTCGCGGTTGGTTGGGACGCAACCTTAGTTGTCGGAAATGTGGTTTTGTTGTTCCTGTGTTC
>CBHXZU010000567.1:0-4618 GCA_966125105.1 uncultured Prosthecobacter sp. | reverse complement strand
CGGTCTGATTGAATCCATTCAGATCCAGGGATGCCGCGTTGGTATCGTTCTGCCCCATCGTGACCACCGTCGTGGTGGGAAGCGCGTTATTCGCTCCGAGCTTCAACGTGCCAACGGACACTTGGGTATTCAGCCAGGTGCTGCCGGTTGCGCCCAGCGTCCACGTTCCGCCGTCCGTTTTGGTCATCGAACCTTGCGGAAGAGTGATGGTCCCGTTCATCACGCCGGTGCCCGTTCCGCGAAGGAAGAACGTGCCGGTGTATCCACCAGTGGCGGCAGTGACATTGCCATTAATATTCAGCGTCGCCCCGCTGTTGACGTTGAGCCCGGCCGCTCCGTCGCCACCGAACTGGATCCCGCCGTTCCATGTGCTCGTTCCGCTGCCACCGAGGAGAGTCGAGCGCGCGTTGGAACCGGCAACGGTATTCAGCACGAGATTCACGCCGCTGCCGATCGTGGAGCCAGCCAGTTCCACGGTGTTTCCGTTGCCACCCGCCGCCCCGAGACCGCCATTCACCGTTACGGTTCCGCCAGTCAGCGCGGCGTTATTGCTCAAGCGCAGCGTCGTGTTTGTGACATTTCCCGACGCGGAACTCACCACGGTATCACCCGTAAAACCGCTATTATCCGCAGCCAGGACCACTGTTCCTCCGCCGGCAACGGTCAATGGTCCAGCTCCGCTCAGGACGCCGGAAGCGGTCAAAGTTGTTCCAGTTGCCGCGGACAAGGTGCCACCACCCGCGTTCAGCGCGATCGCTCGGTTCACGCCGAGGTCCAGCGTTGCCGTTGACCGAAGCGTGCCGCCACCAAATGCCAGCGTGTTGGTCAGTGAAGAATCTCCCAGGTTCCCCGCCGCGCTGATATTCACCGTGCCGGCATTGATGCTCGTCACGCCGCTGTAAGTGTTGGTTCCCCCGAGCGTCAGGGCACCGTTGCCGAGCTTCGTCAGTCCCGCAGTTCCGGTGAGAACTGAATTGATTACCGCCGTGAATGTGGGGTCCACGGTCACACTTCCTCCGGCTGACAAAGTAAGATCCCCGCCCGTCAGCGTGTAAGCGTTGCTAAAGAGAATCGAGTTCGCCACTTCGCCAGCCGCCAGGGTTATCGTGGCACCGGTGCCGGGAATTGTTCCAGGAAAGACCACGTCATCCAGCGAGGTCGGAGCCACACCGAGGCTCCAGTTCGTTCCTGTGTCCCAGAGGGCATTCGTTCCTCCATTCCAGGTGGTGGGACTTGCTTGTGCCGACCGCGAGAGCAAAGCGGCGGCGAGAATGGTGGCAATGGACGAGGCGAGTACGCGGGACTTGCGAGACATTTGAGACGGGACGAAAAAGGTGCGGACGAGGACTTAAGACGGACTGTGAAAGGCGCGGGACAGTAGCTTTGGACTAAGTGGCAACAACCAAACTTTCAGTCATCTGCGCTTGGTTCATCAACCCTGAGAGCAGGAAACGGTCCTCACGCCTGCAACCTGGCAAAGGCTTCCGCGCTTGCCGGGTTGATGCTCGCACATACCGTCGCCGCCATGCTGTCCCGCACTGTTCTCGCCGTCAGCCTCCTCCTCTCCTGCTCTCTTCAAGCGGAGGACTGGCCGCAATGGCGCGGGCCGCGGCTGGATGGGCGCAGCATGGAAACTACTTTTCCTACGAAGTGGACAAAGACGGAAGGCGTGGCATGGCGGACTGAGATCCCCGGGGGCGGACACGCGTCCGTCATCACGTTCGGTGACAAACTCTTCACCGTCGCCGCCGTCCCCGAAACGCAGGAGCGCCTGCTTCTTTGCCTCGACCGCGGCAATGGGAAGATCCGCTGGCAGCAGACGGTGATCAAATCCCCGATGGAGCGGCTACATCGCGAGAACAGCCATGCATCGAGCACACCTGCTTGTGATGGCGAGCGCGTGTTTACCGCATTCCTCGATGGCTCCGAAGCCGTAATTTCCGCGCACGACTTTTCCGGCAAGTTGCTGTGGCAAAAACGGCCTGGGAAGTTCAGCAGCGTTCACGGCTTCTGCAGCACGCCGATCCTCTACAAAGACAAAGTCATCGTGAACTGCGACCACGATGGCGATGGCTACATCGTCGCGTTTGCCCGTGCTGACGGGCGTGTACTGTGGCGCATCGATCGCCCAAACAAAACCCGCAGCTACGTCGCGCCCATCATCCGCGAAGCCGCTGGAAAAATGCAGATGGTGCTCAGCGGCTCGAAGTGCATCGCGAGCTATAATCCGGACAACGGGCAACTCATCTGGATCATCGATGGGCCGACGGAGCAGTTCGTCGCCTCGCCTGTATTCAGCGAGAAGACCGGGCTCTTCTACGTCACTGGAGGGTTTCCGGATCATCACATCATGGCGATTCGTCCCGACGGCACCGGGAACGTCACCAGCAGCCATGTCGTCTGGCATCACCATGCCGCGAAAGGCGTCGCTTACGTCCCCTCACCGATTATCGAAGGTGATTGGTTCCTCATCACCGATGATCGCGGTTTCTCCCACGCGTTCGAAGCGAAGACCGGCGACATCGTGTGGGAAAGCCGCTTCGGCCGCTCGCATGCGTCGCTCGCGAGCGCGGGAGGCCTCGTCTATTTCCTCAATGACGACGGCGTCTGCCAAGTCGTGAAGCCGGCCGACGGCTTCGCGATCATCTCGCGCAACGAACTGGGCGAAAAATGTTATGCGTCTCCGGCGCTGAGCAACGGGCAAATCTTCCTTCGCTCGGAGAAAGCCGTCTACTGCATCGGCGCAAAGAAATAGGCCAGCCGCACCACTCGGGTGCGACCGGCCCAGTCAGTCGAGCTGCGTGTTCGGCTAGCTGACAACTTCAACCCGGCGAGGCTTCACCGCCTCGACCTTGGGCAAATAGATACGCAGGACACCTTGTTCGAACTGCGCTTCGACACGCTGGCGGTCGATATCACGGCCCAATTCGAATACGCGCCGATAGTCCGCGGAATTAGTTTCGCGATGCAGGCTGCGATCGCCGAGAACACGGGCGCCCCGTTTGCCAACGATGGTCAAACTGTCTTGGTCTACCGTTAGCTCCAGACCCTCGCGGGATACCCCAGGCATGTCGGCTTCAACAATGAAACCGTCCTGGTTTTCCACCACGGTGGCGGCTGGGCGAAGATATCGGGTGGGAGTGGAAACGTTATACATGTGATGCTGTTGGTTTGGAAACTTGCCCGGCGGATGGGGGCTCCACCCGCCGGGATTTGGAAAGTGTCCCGTTTACGAGACTTTGACCTCGATCTGGCGGGGCTTGGCCTCCTCCGCCTTCGGAATTTCAACCGTCAGGACACCGTCCCGGTAAGAGGCTCCGACCTTATCGGCGGTCACCGCCGAAGGAAGGCTGACGCTGCGGCTGAACTTGCCGTAGAAACGCTCGCTTCGGTGAATGGCCCCTTCATTCGCGCTCTTCTCAAGTTTCCGTTCTCCGGAAACCGTCAGAACGCCATCGTGCACCGTGACATTGATGTCTTCCTTCTTCATGCCCGGGACCTCGAGCGACACGACATACTTGTCCTTGTCCTCAAAGGCATCCAGCGCCGGCGCCCAGTCGCCGAAGGATTCGGCCGACGAACGGGTCGGGAAGGTTTGATCAAAGAACCGGTTGAAGTGATCGCGCAGGTTCGACATCGGGACACCCAATTCTGAGTTCAGGTATTTGCTGAGGTTCATAGTGGTTTCGATTGGTTTCGGATTCCTATAAAGCTTAAGCGATGCCGCACCTTCCCTAATGAGTCTTCTGCCGCTCAAGTAGTTCATCTGCCGGCTACTACGATCGGTCCCCTCACACTATTTTCACGGCCATTCGCGCCACATTGACACACCCGCATAGAGGTCAGATATACAGCCTTAGCGCCACCATGACACATCCCCCACGATGCTGGGTGCCCCTCGCACCTCGACCGTCGCCGTCGCCGCGAATTGCCAATCGCGAATTCACGCGCGTCTCCCTACTTGATCCAGTTCGCGGAACCCCCGCCGGTTCGTCCAGCCAGGCTGTGGAGCCCGATTCCGTGGTTGTGGCTCTTGAACTTCATCCGCCCTTTCCACCCATGGAAGCCCTTTCGGTAGATGAAATTCCCACGGGGCCGGAGTGGCAATATGAACCGAAGTGGGACGGCTTCCGGTGCCTCGCCTTTCGAGACGGGAAGGAGATCGAACTACAATCGAAGTCCGGGCAACCGCTTGCCCGCTACTTTCCTGAAGTCGTCGAGAACCTCGCTGCGCTCAAGCCAAAGCAATTCGTTCTCGACGGGGAACTCGTCATTCCGGATGCCAAGGGAGCCTTCTCATTCGACGACCTCCTTCAGCGGATCCATCCCGCCGTCAGCCGGGTAAAGAAGCTATCTGTCGCGACCCCGGCGACCTTTCTCGTGTTCGATTTGCTGGCGAATGCGTCCGGGAAGAAGTTAATCGAAAAGCCCCTTTCTGAGCGGCGCGCCCTGCTCGAGACCTTTGCCCGCGAGAATCTCGCAAAAGGAGGATCGATCCGCCTATCTCCTGCGACACGGAAACTCGCGGACGCAAAGAAGTGGCTGAGTGGCGTGGGGACGACGCTCGACGGAGTCATCGCCAAGCGCGTCGACCTCGAATACCGATCCGGCGACCGCT
>CBHXZU010000566.1:0-4620 GCA_966125105.1 uncultured Prosthecobacter sp. | reverse complement strand
GCCACCGACGACGATCGATTTGGTGCCGGAGGGCGGGGGAGCGCCCGCTCCCAACGCCGCCGCGGCTGAGGCGAAACCCAAAGTCTTTTCGCCGCCGCCCGACGTCGCGCCTCCGCCTGGATCTCCCGCCGCGACGACGCCGGAAGAAGCCGCCAGTCACGCCGTGCCGGCGAAGACGCCCGAAGCCGGTGGCGTGGTGCCTCCGGTGACGACAGTGGAAGCGAAGCAGAGCGCGCCCGCCGCCGCCGCCTCTTCCGCAGATTCTGCCGGAACTGTCGCTCCTGCTGCGAGTGCTCCCGCAGCGAAACCTGCAGCCGCGGCTCCCAAGCCTGCTACAGCGCCGGCCGCTGGCGATAAGCCTGCTCCTGCCGCGGCCAAGGCGCCGGCCGCCGCTGCGAAGCCCGCCGCCGCCGCAACTCCGAAGAAGGACGAGCCACCAAAGAAAATGGTGAAGAAGAAGATGACCGTGCAGAAGGCGACGACCTGCGACCTTTGCACGGATCTCCGCGTTCCGAGTTGCGTTTACGCCTGTCCACACGACGCCGCCAAGCGCGTCGATCCCCAAAGCTTCTTTGCCACCGGCGGGAAGGGTTGGAGTTTCCGCAAGAAGACTCGCACCACGCACTGACAGATGGTTCTCAATCGCACCCATCTCCCGTGGCTGTTGTTCTTCCTTGTGGGAACGGTCGGCATTGCGGCGCTCTACGCGGCGAGGTTCTATCCAGATTGGCTGCCCTTCACGCTCGCCTTGCCGCAGTTCCTCAGGGATCCGGGCGTCCCGCGAAATACCGTCGGCGGCACGCGCCTCGGCCTGCTCTACGGCACGCTGGCCTTTCTCATTTTCATTTTCGCCGCCCTGCTGGGTGCGCGAAAGAAGAAGCCGCTCTGGCGTCTTGGTCGCGTGGAGACGTGGCTGAAGGCGCACATTTGGCTCACGCTCCTCACCATCCCGCTTGTGGGGTTTCACTGCGGCTGGCATTGGGGTTCACCCCACACGACGTGGGCGCTGATCCTTTATATCATCGTGATGGCGAGCGGCATTTTCGGCCTGGTGATGCAGCAATTCATGCCGGTCCTGATGAAAGAGCGTCTGCCACGCGAAGTGGTGTTTGAGCAGATTCCCAATATCCGGAAGCGCATCCTCGAAAGCCTCGCCGATCTCAAGAAGGACTGCACGCCGCCCGACCCCGCGGCGACTACGAAGGAAAAGGCGCCGGCGGGACGCGCCAGCCTGCAAGGGCTCGCGGACGTGCCGGCCGAGGATTTGCAAAGCGCGAAACTCATCAGGGAGTTCATTGAAGAGGACGCGGATTCCTACCTGCGCGCGCGCAACGGGCGCGGCCACCATCTCGGCGAACAGCGGGAAAGCGATTCCGCCTTTCGCATCCTGCGCCTCGGCGTGACGCCGCGCTGGGGAGAGCGGGTGGATGAATTGCAAACGTGGTGTGACGAGCGCCGCCGCATGGATATCCAGGCGCGCCTCCAATATTGGCTGCACGGATGGCTGCTCATCCACGTGCCGTTTTCACTCCTTTTGATCGTGGTCACCCTCTGGCACGCCATCGTCGCGGTGCGCCTCTTTATCGTGCAGCCGTAATATGCCCGAGCCGACCCAAAAGCAGATCGCGGCAAAGTATCGTGACGACCTCACCTACTACAAAAAGACGCACCCATTTCGGCGGATCCGTTTTTGGCTAAGCGTGCTCTTCTTCGTGGGAGGCTTGGTCTGGGCTGTGGGTTTTCACCGCCTCGGCGGGAAGGCCGAGTTCTTCAACACGGGACCCATCTCCGAGAATCACGCGCAATTTGCGAACGACTGCGCGGCCTGCCACGTCGGGGCTTCTACCGATATGCTTTCGATCCTTCCCGTGGAGAAGACCAAGGCGGCATTTGGCAGCGGCACGCCCATTCTCGAGACGCTGAAATCCGCCGGCACGAAGGCGATGAGCACAGCGAAGGAAAGTGTTTCGGATCCCGCGAAGCTGGCTGCGGCCGCGAGCGACGCGTTGAACAAGGTGAGCCTCGATCAAATCGATCGTGCCTGCCTGCAATGCCACGATGGCATGAGCCTGCATCAACCCGGATCGAAGGCCGTGATGTTTCGCGAGTCGCAAAAGGAACTCAGCCTGGTGAGCGCGGAAGCGTGCAGTTCCTGTCATCACGAGCACGTCGGCACAGCGAGGATGAAACTTCCGACCGACCAGACGTGCATCGATTGCCACGGCAACGAGCAGAAGATGACGGCATCTCTGCAACTCGCGAAATACGATGGGAAGTGGGCGGCAGACCACAGCCAGAATGCCCGCATCGGTGATGTCGTGCAGTGGCTGCCGGCCGCAACGGTGGGCGCAAAGCCGAAGGTGATTAACGCATTTGCCCAAGGTCACCCCGCCTTTCTCTACGAAACGCAAGGGGCAAAGGACCGCGCGCAGTTGAAGTTCAATCACGCGCGCCATTTCGCGGACGACATCACGCCGCTGAATGCCGGCAGGAAGCTGGAGTGCCGGCAGTGCCACGTGCCCGATGGCGATGGGGTGGGGATGCAGCGGATCAGCTATGATCAGCACTGCCAGAAGTGCCATAGCCTCGGCGCGGATCCGGATCTCCCGGGCTTTAACATCCCGCACCACGACCCGCAGAAAGTGCGCGATTTCCTCGCCAGCCTCTACTTGCAGTGGAGCGATTATGCGGCGAAGCGTTTCAACATTACGGATGCGGCGACGCTGAAGGCGTTCCTCGACCAACGCGGTGAGAAGTTCAAACAGCACTGGCCGACCTCGATCGAAGAAGTGCAGAAGCGCGTGTTTTTCACCGGCGACCCGCCGATGGAAAAGGCCACGCGGGGACAGTTCCTGGCGGCTTGCATCAAGTGCCACACCGTGACCGACTCGAAACCTGTCCCAATGGTGGAGCGCACGAACCTTCCCGACGGATGGCTGACCCGCGGCCCCTACAAGCACGCCGCGCATTTGCACATGGATTGCAAGGATTGCCACGCTGCCGCGGAGAAAAGCCAGGAAACGGCCGACATTCTCCTTCCCAGCCAAAAGCTGTGCGCGGAATGCCACCGGTCCCGCGATTATGCGGTCGTCGAGAAAGTGCCCAGCAAACGTATCGCGCCGACCTTTGGCGACTACAGTCCCGAGGCGGCGAAGAAACAGCGCAAGGAAGGCGGCGTTTTCGACAGCTGCTTGGGCTGCCACAAATACCACGTCCCGGCGGCCGAGATCGAGATCGCGCGGTCCTTGGCGAAGTAGCGGCCAGAAGCTTGGGACAAATAGGTCCCATGGGTCCCATAGGACCTATTTGTCCCATTCCCGCGTCGAGTTTCCAAATGCGCAAGGGCTCTGCCGTCCTGATCTCCCGACTCTGCCACCCAAATGTTGCGCGCAATCCAAACGCTCCGCCCTTTTCACCGCGGCGCGCGATGTTCTAGAGTTCGCCCAAGTCGCCTTATGTCCATTTCCAACCTGCCCGCCATCACTGAGCAAACCCTCGCCATCATTATGGGAGGCGGGGCCGGGACGCGGTTGTTTCCCTTGACCAAGGAACGGGCAAAACCGGCCGTTCCCCTCGCCGGCAAATACCGACTCGTCGACATTCCGATTTCAAACTGCCTGAACTCCGGCCTGCGCCGCGTTTACGTGCTCACGCAATTCAACAGCGTGTCCCTGCACCGGCATATCCAGTCGACCTACAAGTTCGACCAGTTCTCCCGCGGCTTTGTGGAATTGCTCGCCGCCCAGCAGACGCCCACCGACCAGCAGTGGTACCAAGGCACCGCCGACGCCGTGCGGCAGAACCTCACGGACTTCCTTTCGGTTCCCTACAAATACTACGTGATCCTCAGCGGTGATCAGCTCTACCGCATGGATTTCCGCGAAGTGCTCCAGCAGCACGTGGAAAGCGGCGCGGACATCACGCTCGCAACGATCCCGGTGGCACGCAAGGATGCGCCGAGCTTCGGCATCATGCATACGGATGCGGAGCGGAACATCATCCGCTTCGAGGAGAAGCCGAAAACCGCGGCGTTGCTCGACGAACTGAATATTCCTCCGGCGCTCCTCAGCGAATTGGGGCAACCGGCGGATGCCGAGCTCTACCAGGCATCCATGGGCATCTACGTTTTCAGCCGCGAAGCTCTGCGTGCCTGTCTCGACAACCAGCACATGGATTTCGGCAAGCACGTTCTTCCCGAAGCCATCACGAAGGACTTCAAGGTGCGCGCCTACATTTACCAGGGATACTGGGAGGACATCGGAACGATCCGCGCTTTCTTCGACACGAACCTGGCACTGACCGACACGCTGCCGCCGTTCTCATTCTTCGACATGACGGCGCCGATCTTCACGCACATGCGCTTTCTTCCGGGCAGCAAGGTGAATGGCGCGACGGTGCGCCAGGCGATCATGAGCGACGGCTGCATCATCAGTGACGCGCACATCGAACGCGCAGTCATCGGCGTGCGGTCGATCATCCGCGCCGGCTCGACGATCAAGAATTCGGTCGTGATGGGCAGCGACTACTACGAGGAAACGCGTCCCGCTTCCGCCGACGAACCGCCGCTGGGCATCGGTGAAAATTGCGTCGTGGATAATGCAATCATCGACAAAAACGTTC
>CBHXZU010000565.1:0-4629 GCA_966125105.1 uncultured Prosthecobacter sp. | reverse complement strand
ATTCGGTTAACACCCAATGACCGCTACTTCGGTTGGGCGGAGAACAGCCTCTTCGAACTCGCCGACGGTCGCATCGCCATGATCATTCGCGCAGACGGACTCGGCGGCCTGCTCTTCTATGCCGAAAGCAAGGACGGCGGGAAAACGTGGCCGGAGTTCGCTTCGATCACCGATGTCCCGAATCCCGGGAGCAAAGCCACGCTCTACGCGCTCGGAGAAAACTCGGTCGCGATGCTGCATAATCCCAATTCCAAGCACCGATCTCCGCTCGCGCTTTGGATCAGCTTCGACGGGATGAAAACGTGGCCTTACCAGCGAGTGCTTGTTCCGGAGTCAAGCGATGGCCCGAAAGGTCGGCTCAATTACCCCGATGGATTCGTGAGCAAGGACAAGCAGTGGCTGCACTTCGGTTACGACGACAATCGGCACCGCGCCGGCATTTATTCAGCGAAGCTGCCGCCAATCCCCGCGGCGACTGAACGCAAACAGCCGTAGGGCAGCACACGTTCGCGAAGATTGCACCGCTCCCGTCCAAAACGTATTCCGACGACATGAAACTCGCCCCGCTTCTCCTGGGACTTTCTCTCCTCGCCTCCTCCCTTTGCGGGGCTCCACCGGACGACGGCAAGCTTCGCATCATCGTCTTCGGCGCGCATCCCGATGACCCGGAATACAAGACCGGAGGCACCGCGGCGAAGTGGGCGGAATTGGGACATCATGTGAAGCTCGTCTCGATGACGAATGGAGATATTGGTCACTGGAAGGAACGAGGGGAGTCGCTGGCGGCGCGACGGAAAGCCGAGGCGGCAGCGGCGGACAAGGTCCTCGGTGTCACAAGCGACGTGATCGATATTCACGATGGCGAACTGATGCCGAGCCTCGAGAATCGAAAGACCGTTACCCGTCTTATCCGTGAATGGCGCGCGGATATCGTGATCTCGCATCGCCCGTGGGATTATCATCCCGACCATCGCTACACGGGCATCCTTGTGCAGGACGCCGCCTACATGGTAGCTGTCCCCTTCTTCTGTCCCGAAACGCCTCCGCTGAAGAAGAACCCCGTGTTCCTCTACTCCAGCGATCGCTTTAAGTCGCCCTACCCGTTCCGCGCCGACATCGTTGTGGCAGTCGACGACACCTTCGACCAAAAGCTCGACGCGATCCACGAACTCACCTCGCAAGCCTACGAACTCGGCGCCGACGGAAACGAGGAGCGTTATGCCGCCGTCCCTCCCGCGAGCGATGTGCAGAAGCGCAAGGAATGGCTGAGAAAACGCTGGTCCGTTCGGCAGGGAGACGAAGCGGAGAAGTTCCGCGCGCGCCTCACGCTCGAGACTCGATACGGTGCAACGAAAGGTGCCGCGGTGAAGTTCGCGGAGGCCTTTGAGATTTGCGAATACGGCAGGCAACCGAGCGAGGACGAGATCCACACGCTGTTTCCGTTCTTACGCTAGCGGTTTCGACCGCCAGCAAACAAAGACGGGTCAACAACGTCGTCTATTTAGCCACCCACTCCACTGGCTCGCTCCAATGACTCCATCGCCCCGTGTCATCCTTGTAGCGCGCGCGAACGCGATACATAGTGCCGCGCTGGCAATCGGCGGGAATGTGCGTCTCTGGCACTTGCGCGGGTGATTCCGGTCCCAGCCAGTCTGGCTGGATTTCGTAATTCCACGGACCGCCGCGTGTTTGTCCGACCGACGCCATGCGCCACTGCACGGCGGCGAACGTCTGCGTGCCTTGCGGATCGGAAAACGGCGAAATCGCGAAGGTGAGTCCGCCTTTCGGGAACCCTTCCGTTCCCGTGTAGCGAATCGTGGGGCGCGACGGGATTTTGTCGTCTTTCGCATCGTTCATCACGTAGCCCCAGCCATAGCCAAGCCAGTTCCCGTCATTCGGCGCATAGTTCTTCTGCGGGCGCGAATCGGTGCAGTATTCCGCGGCGTAGCGGCAGAAGCCCGAGAAGTCCGGCGATGCCAGCGTGCGCGAAAACGGCCCGCCGAACATGTCCTGCGACGATTTCAGAATGTTGAACGCTCCTCGCGTGTTGCTGCGCGGATTTTGGTCCCACATGCACGCGTCGAGCATCGCCCAGCTTCGATCGGGTTTGCCAGGGCCGCTCGGCTCAATGCGACGCGCGTGCTCCGCGATCACCTGGCCGATCTGTCCGCCATTGGGACTCGCATCGCTCGCGAGCAAATCGAGGATCTCCCGCGCGCGATTCTGGTATTCGAGCTTCAGCGCCGGCACTTCGAGGCAGCGCGTTTGATCGATGATTCCCGCCTGGTGATGACGCGGAATGAACTGCATATCCAGGTCCCACGGCACGGGCATCCATCCGGTGTCGGGATGCCGGTAGAAATGGTGGTTCGCCCCGTGGCGCAAATCCACGTTACCGATCAGGCGATTGATCGCGTGAAAGCTGTAGTAGCTGCCGAGGTCCATGTTCTGCCGCCACCACTGTTCGGGATTTCCCCTTGGCCCACTCGCAAACTCGCCCCATGCCTTGCGCGGATCCACTCCCGCTTCGCCCGGGTCGCGTTTGATGCCCTTTTCGTGCGACGCGATGATTCCATCGGGCCACTCGTGGTTATCGAGGAATGCGCCATCGATGTCCTCGACAATGAGGTAAAGGCCCCAAAGATCGCCTTCGTACTGCGTCTTTCCTTGTTCCTCGGCCTTGGTGACGACTCGGAAATGGATCGGCACCGTATCGCTCGAAGGGACGCCGGCGAGCTGATAGCAGCGAAACGAAACCGCTTCATCCAGCCCGGCCATGCCGCGATTGATCTGCACCCACGGGCTGGCGCACGCATTCATCGCGAAGCTGTTCCACTTCTTCGCATAGAGGCGTCCCCACGGATCCCGCATTGCAAGCTCGCGCGACTTCGGGAAATGAAAGCCCCACTTGTTCTTGCCCGTCACGTAGGTGCTCGCGCTTCCGCGATTCTTAAACTCGATGTGATCGTAGACCTGCCCGTCGTAGACCAAGGTCCCAGGCAGTTTGCGGTGGTTGTAACCGCCGTCCCACTGGCTGCGCGCCACGTCGTCGGCATTGCCGAGCAGCGTGAAGGTCGGCATCGCGCGCTGAAACTCCGGGGAAAACGTGATCGGTTCCGTCTTGCCCGGCCGCACCGCGCCCGTCCACGCAGGCGGACCCGCCCACACGTAGTAGGCGAAGTTTGGGACGTCATCGTCTTGATAGGGCAAGCGGACGCTGCCGCCCGCCGCGTCGTTCGCAATGATCCGGTAGCGAACGAGGCGGCGATTTGTTTGCTGCTCCGCTGGCAGCACAGCGGTCCATGTTTGATCTCCTGCTCTCGCATCACCTTCCTTGCCGTCGTCGCGCATCGGGACATCGGTCCATCGCTGCGCGAATTCCGGATCGGACTTGCGAATGTAGGCGCCTGGCTCCACGTGCTGGAGTTGCAGGGTACACGCGCTCGCGCCCGCGTTGCGCGCGAAGTCGGCGGTGATGGTCACGCGCTCGCCCGGTCGCGGCGTCATCGGGTAATGCTGCACGCTCCTGCATGCCGGCGTATTGGCCCCAATCGAGCCATTCGCCTCTCCTGGCGTCGGACGTTTCTGCGCCTGCCGGCCAGCCATGGTTTGCAGTGCGAGGTCGAATGAGAGGTCGCTGCTGTCGCGCGCCGAATTGAAGACCTGCACTGCGAGCACATTCTTTTCCGCGGCCAGCAAAGCAGCTGCGTTCGGAATGACAACCTCCTCCCAATCGGTGGCCTCATGATCTTCCGCCAGCGTCGCCACGGCTGGCTCGCCGCCCGTCACATGCAGGCGCGCCACTTCCTTCCCGTTCAGCCATACGATGCAGCCATCGTCGACTCGCACCCGCAGCAGCAGCGCGCCCGTCTTTGTCGCGGGCGCGGCTAATGCGTGCCGCATAAACAAAGAATTAAAGCGCCCCTGCATGCCCGCGATCTCCGTCGCGTCGTCTCCATCCCCATAGCCAAGACCCGCTTTGCCGGTTTGCCACTCCGCGCTCTCCGCAAATCCGATCGAGCGCCAGGCTTCGCGTGGCTCCGATGCTTCCTTTTCTCCCTTCCGCCACCGCCACGTGCTGCCCGCGGGAACGATGAACGTCGGCTCTCCGCCCTCTCCGCCAAATCCCGCCGCCCTCCATGCGCCAGGCTCCGAGGCATCGAGATCAAGGCGCGCGCGCTCCAACGATGGCCCATCGCCAGCAGTCGCCGTCGGCCAGGGAAAGCCTACGCCGTACGTGAACTGCTCAACGGCGCGACCGCGCGCATCTGCCAACGTCAGCTTTTCCCCGTCATTGCTGAGCCTCCCCGGCAACGGCCCAAGCGCCGGCTTCCCGTACGCCTTTTGAAAAGCCTCGGGATTCTCCGCGACGATGACATAGCCGGCGGGAGCGATGGATGTGCCCTCGGGAAACCGAAACTTCTCCAGCTTCCAGCCGGTCAAGTCGACGGGGCGGTCTCCCGGATTGTGCAACTCCACAAATTCGAGCGGTGCCTTTTCCTTCGGATCGAAATGGACCTCATTGATCACCACCCGGTCAGCCGCCGCTGCCCCAAGCGCGCTCATGGCGAGCGCCACGCTTACCTTCAACCACTGCATCCGCGCGTAATGGGGGAAAACCTCCCGTCG
>CBHXZU010000564.1:0-4630 GCA_966125105.1 uncultured Prosthecobacter sp. | reverse complement strand
AGCAACCCGCCGATCTTCCCGACAAGAAGGCCATCGCCGACCGCAATGCCGGCGAACTGTGGCAGGCTCTCATTCAGAGCCCGAAGCAACTCAGCCTCGATTTGACGGAAGATGAGGTGAATTACTTCCTGAAGGGCGCCTTGAAGCCCGCGGATAGCAGCGTGCCCGGCGTGAAGTTCGAGCGCGCTTTCATGACGTTCGGCAATGGCACGATCACTGTCACGGCGGAGCGGAGCGCTTGGGGCGGCCTGCCGATGTTTAGCAGCACGACTTACGGGGTGCGGAACAGTGCGGACGGCGTGAAGTTTGAACCAATCGGAGTGCGTTTCGGCAGGTTGGGCGTGGATCCTCGCATTCCGTCCGTCCCGGGCTTGGGCCTGGGGGGCATTCAAAAGGCATTTGAGAAAGAGCTCGGGCAGCTGAGCCGGTTGGCTTTTGTTGAGGCCAAGGAAGTCATCATCCAAGTGGACGGGAAACCTGAGCGTCGCGGATTGCTCAAAATCGTGACCAAGCCCACTCCATGAGGCAATTTGCTGCGAAAATCTGGTTGGTGCTTGGAGTTGCCTGGCTGATCGCCGGCGCAACTTGGGGTGCTGATTTGAAAAACCGCAGCACGAGCCGGACGGGGCAGTTCATCGTCTATTGCGATGACCGCGAGTTGCGCTCGCGAGTCGTGAGTTTTGCGGAGGAACTCAAAACGGACATGCTGCAGGTGCTGCGGGAGTCCGACGCCTGGTCGTCCGCGCGCGCGCCGATTGTCGTCACGATCGACCCCGCGGCTCCCGGTGAACGGATCGCGCCCGTGCAGGTTCGGTGGGTGAATACGGTAGCGGGACCGAAAATCGACGTGGTGGTGCGTGTCGGATCGGACCCTTCAGAAGTGAATCTGCAGAATCACCTTCTGAAGGCGATGCTGCTCGAGATGTCCTATCGCGATCTCCCGATGCCCGACGGTAACCAGGCAATTGTGGACCCGCCATGGTGGCTGGTGGAAGGCATCATTGAGACGGTCCGCACGCGCAATGGTTTCGGCGGGGCCGATGTCTTCAAGAGCATCGTAAACACAGAGAAGCTGCCGTCGCTGGAGCGCTTCCTCGCGCAACCGCCGTTAAACCTGGATTCTGCCGCTGGCACGGTGGACCGAGCCTGCGCGATGTGCCTGGTGGAGGCGTTGCTTGGCTTGCCAAATGGGGGAAGCAACCTGGTGCGGTTCATCCAATCCTGGCCAGCATCGGCCGGGGATGTGCAGGGCGCGCTGGCGGCGCAATTCCCTGTCCTCGCCGACACCGAGCACGCGCTCGCAAAATGGTGGGCGCTGCAGCTTGCGCGTTACTCGACAGGCGATCGCACCACAGGCCTGACGCTGCAGGACAGCGATCAGCAACTTGCTGCATTGCTCAGCTTCGACATCGCCATCGACAAAACCGGCAAGACCCAGCACTTCGATGTGCAGAACTTCCCCAACTTCGTGAAGTTGCCGGGCCTGAAGCTCGCGATGCAGACGCAGGAGGTGAAACTCGTGGTTCTTCACGCGAATGCGCACCCGCTCTTCCGCCCGGTGCTGAAGGAATACCAGGATATCTTCCGGCAGCTCAGCATGAAGAAAACGCGGGGCATCGCTGACCGCATCGCGAGTATCGAGCAATACCGCGAGACCGTGGTTTCCCAGATGGGACAGATCACGGATTACCTGAATTGGTACGAGGCGACGCAGCCAGCGGGGCGGACCGGAGTTTTCGAACCGTATATGCGCAGGGCAGAGAAAATGGCCCAACCCCCGCCGGTCGATCCGCGCATCGCATCCTACCTGGATCAACTGGAGCAAGACTTCGCGCCCCTCGCGCCAAACTCGCTTCCGGGGATGACGCCGACTGGCGCGGCGAGCAGGTAGATCTGAGCGATCCCGCATTCGGAACCAGAATGCCTGGAAAGCCGGTCGTCCTGACACTATCGAAGACCCGTGCTGGCTGATTCTTTGTTGGACAGGACCAGGAATAAAAAGTGGGTCACCCCGAGGGCCTCGATCCATTCACCAGAAGCGTACTTACCCTCTGGTCATTAGTAGAGAGCTTCAACCGACTGAAGGACGCCAAGTCACCCGAGAACGCTGCGTCGCCGGCAGAAAGCCTGCATGCCTCGGATTCGGATGGTTCTTTAGTCCGAGTACAACGAGGAGAGCCAAAAGCGCCCTTCCTCATGCCTCGGGTTAAAGAACCTGAACCGCAAACGATCCTGCGGGCGCATCCGCGTGGTGACCGTTCTCCTAGGATGACTCCGCGAGCCGTCTAATCACCGTGCAAGTTGGATGGCCGGACGTTCAGGCGGATGGTTCCGATGAAGTTCGAAGTAGGATCGTAAGCACGCGGTGCTTGTCACCGACACGGCTCGCGGAGCCATCCTACGAGAATACCGATTCTCGATGCCGCGCGATTTGCATCCATCACGTCTCCTTCGCGCAAACGCCGAGAAAGTGCCTTCGTTCTTGCCGGCAAAAATCACCCTTCGAGTGCTCCGGTGGAAGCGAGGCGCCAAATCGCCCGGAGCCTCGCAATGGACAGCGCGGAAGGGAGACTCTAGTCGCCCAACGCTGCCCGTTGGTTGGCGACAAGCCGGTCGATGCCGACGCGGGCGAGCGCGAGCATCGAGTGCAACTCAACATCCGTGAACGTCGTCTCTTCACCGCTGCCCTGGACCTCCACAAACGTGCCGCCTTCGGTCATCACCACGTTCATATCGACGGCGCAGTCGCGGTCCTCTGGATAATCGAGGTCAAGCACGGGCACGCCGGCGACGACGCCGACGCTTACGGCGGCGACGAGTTGGCGGATCGGGTATTCTTTGATCAGCCCAGCGCCCATCAGTTTCCGGCATGCCAATGCGGCTGCGACGCTTGCGCCGGTGATGCTCGCGGTGCGTGTCCCCCCATCAGCAGCGAGAACGTCGCAATCGATCCACAACGTGCGCGAGCCGAGTTTCTCCAGGTCGAGCGCCGCGCGCAGCGAACGGCCAATGAGGCGCTGGATCTCCGTCGATCGCCCGTCGAGCTTCCCTTTGCTGATGTCACGCTGCTTCCGCTGGTGCGTGGAGTAGGGGAGCATGGAATACTCCGCCGTCACCCAGCCGCCGGTCACGTTCTGCTCCTTCATCCAGCGCGGAACGCTCTCCTCGATCATCGCCGAGCAGATCACCTTCGTATTCCCAAACGCGACCAGCACCGAGCCAGTGGAATTCGGCGCGAAATCGAGCGTGAAGGAAATCGGGCGAAGTTGATCGGGCATCCGCCCATCGTGACGTGTCATGCGAGCGGACTATCGATCCGCCGCATGGCACGCAAGACGTCTGAGGAGCAAGATTACCGGGCCCAGGTGATCAATCGCAGCTCGTGGGCCTGGATGAGGTTTGGATGCGTGGGGATAACCCGCACGCTGAGGCCGTAACTGCCGCTCTCCTTGGCGGTAATGGTGCCTGCATAGCGGTAAACGCCCGTGCTCAGCTTTTCCTTCAGCTTCAATTCAGCGGTGAGCGCATTTGCGATTTGCCCATTCGCGTTCTCGCCATAGTAGGCCTGAACGCAGACAAACTCAGGCGCGATAGGTCCGAGGGAAACGCGGGCGCTCACTTCGAGGCTGTCGCCGACCGTGACGTTGACGCCATTGCCGGTGCGGACCTCGACTTCGCTCACGTTCACGTGCCCCCAATCGCGGCGGATGTTTGCCTTCCACTGACTGACTTCCACCGCCTTCTTTCCTCCATTCGCACCCATGACGGAATGCGCCTTGGCAGCCGGGCCGTAGAGGCGCTCGGTGTACTCGCTGACCATCCGATGGGTATTGAACTCGGGCACGATCGTGCGGATGGATTCACGCATCAGGTTGATCCAGGCCAGCGGCAGGCGTCCGTCGGGCTTGGCGTAGTAAAGGGGCAGGATCTGCGTCTCGAGGATGTGGAAGAGACTTGCGACGTCCACTTCGTCCTCGAATTGCGTGTCGGGCTGATTCGGGCTCTCCGGGATTTCCGCGCCGATGGCCCAGCCATTCTTGCCGCTGTAGCCTTCGCACCACCATCCATCGAGCACGCTAAGATTGAGGCCGCCACTTGGCGGGAGTTTCATGCCGCTCGTGCCGCTGGCTTCGAGCGGACGACGAGGGTTGTTGAGCCAAAGATCCACGCCCTGGTAAAGGCGGCGGCCGACGTAGTGATCGTAATCCTCCACGAACACGATGCGGCCTTCGAACTGCGGCATGCGCGTAAAGCGATAGACTTCCTGGATGAAGCGCTTGCCCGGCTCGTCTTTCGGGTGCGCCTTGCCAGCGAAGACAAATTGCACCGGCCGCTCGGCGTTCGACATCAAGCGGTGCAACCGCTCCGGATCGGAAAAGAGCAGGGTCGCGCGTTTGTAGGTGGCAAAACGGCGGGCGAACCCGATCGTCAGGACCTCCGGATTCAGCATGCGCGAAACTGCGCGCAGTTTTTCCGGGCTTTCGCCGAGACGAACGCGCTGCGCGCGCAGTCGATCACGGATGAAGGAAATCATCCGCGCCTTCTGATTTTGGTGGGTGTCCCAGATCGCTTCGTCGGGAATGTCCTGCACCTTGCGCCAAAAGTCCTTGTCCGTGAGTTTTTCTTCCCA
>CBHXZU010000563.1:0-4635 GCA_966125105.1 uncultured Prosthecobacter sp. | reverse complement strand
GTCGCCTACCAATACCGGGGCAAACCCTACTGGGTGCGCCTCAGCACTGTCCGAGCTTCAGACTAAATAACCATGCGCGCGATCCTGACCCGCACCCGCAAAGCCTTCACGCTGGTGGAAGTGGCCGTAACGATGGCCCTAGCTTCCATTACCGGCTACGCCGGATACAGCGTCCTTCACGTCGGCCTCATGCTGTTTGCCAAGAACAGCGCAATCAACGTCTCGCATCAGCAGGCAAGGCGGGCCTTGCTCCGAATGGAGAACGATTTTCATTCTTCGACATCGCAGGTTCAACTGACGAACAGCGACGGCACACCGTTGCCCGCCAGCACCGGACCGGAAGCAGGCATTTCGTTCCAGGTTTCCGTCGGAGGGCCATTTCTCGTCACGGCTAATTCGACCAAAGGCGCAAACAGCGTGCGCGTGAACTTTGGCGGCACAACGCCTTTGCCGAAGCAGCGGCTCATCATTCCCCTGCATCGCGTGGAGGCGGACATCGTCAGCGTGAGTGGATCGGGTCCCGATTACACGCTGACGCTCAGTCAGCCGCTGCCCAGCGATGTGAACGCGACGTTTACCACCGCCGCAGGCACGACCCAGTGCAACGTTCAGGCCTTCCTCACGGAACGCGTCTACTACACCGTGAACGCGGGGAATCTTCGCCGCCACCAAGCGACGAATACGACGCCCAAGCTGCTCGCCACCGGGATCGTGGCCGCCACGCCCTTCCGCCTCGCGGCGGGTTCCAACGGCGCTTTCGATCGCAAGATGGTGGCTGCGCTCGATCTTTCCTCGCGTGACATGGGGACGAATGCGCTCGGTTTCAAATCTGCCAACATCCTGCTGAACGCGACGGTTCCCGTCCGGCAGCGACTGGCGGAGAATCTCTAGTGGCCATGGCCAGGAGGGAAGGGTCCACAGTGCTGAGCGTGCTGGTCGTGATGGCCGTGATCGCGATCTTTGTCGGCGGGGCTTACAGCTTCACGGTCAACCTGCGGCGCAACGTGGATCGGTCGGTGCAATACAGGAACGCGCTCGCTGTCGCCGATGGCGCGCTGCAGTATTCCTTCGGACATTGGCGACAGGCCTGCCGCAGCCTTCGACCCGGGGTGCCGTCCTCGACGGAGTTGGGAGCGATTCCAGCGCCCGGTGCGGACATGTTTCCATCGCTCGCGGATCGAGTTTCCGACTTTAGCCTCACGCGAGGCGCGCCGTCGGCGACAGCGCCGGAGACGATCGCGAATTATCGTGTGCGCGCGCTGGCTGCCAACTGGATGCCGGTGGAGATACCGGAGCGGACGTATGGGCGCAGCCCGGAAGATTACAGCGTGAATTACCTCGCGACGGCACAGGTGACTTTGCCGGCGGCGAACTCCGGTCGAGTTCCACTCACCGTGAAGCTTTCGCAGGTCTTCCGCAAACGATGCGAGTCTCCGTGGGATTACGCGTACTTCTACGTCGACTACATGGACATTCACAGCGGCGGGGCAATGACGGTCCGTGGCCCGACGCATGCGATGTCCGATGCATATCTCGGTCGCGCGGCGCTGACTTTTACGGATCAATTCACCTTTGGGGGGAATCTTTCGATGAAACCTTCCGGGACGGGAAAGCACCCCGCCGATCCTGGGACGGCCGACAGCTCGCCGCCGAGCTTCCCTCCGGGGCAGCCGGCAAAGACCGATGTGGGCAAGACGCCGTTTGGCGTTGAGCAATTCCAACTTTCGACGGAGGATGCGAATCCCGACAACGACAGTTATCGGGAAGTGATCGAAAAGAGGCAGGGGAATGTTGCCGACGATCCATTTTCGCCGAATGGCGAACTGCTCCGTCTCTACGATCGGGCGGATGCGCGCATATCCGTCGATGACGACAACGCCGTTACGATCCGCAACCGCAATGACGATGTCCTGGGACCGGCCAGCAGTGGGGTGGATAAGGACATCTACGACGTTTTCACCGCAGCCCTCGCCACGAATGAGCAGATCCGCGACAACCGGGAATCGACAACGGTGAACGTGCGGCTCGCGACGCTCGACATCAGCGTGATCAATTCGGCGCTTCGGACAGCGGGCGGAACAAACAACGGGCCGGTCGCTGGAATGCTCGTTGGGAAAGACTTCAACCGAATCATCTACATCAGCGACGTGAGTTACGATCGCGCTTCGGGCCGGCTTCGCTCGGTGCGGCTGAGGAATGGCGCCGTCCTCCCTCCGGGCGGATTGTGTGTGGCCACGGACAACCCCATCTACATCCAGGGCGATTACAACACGGGCCGCGTGGTTGGGAACGAGCCGCCGTCAAATCGAATCACCAGCCGCGACCCCCTTCAATCCACGGTGACCGCCTATGAATGGCAGCCATGCGTGGTTTTCGCCGATGCGGTGAATCTGTTGTCGAACTCCTGGACCGATGCGAACTCCTTCAATTCGCTTTCGACGCGCATTCCCTCGAACACCACTTACAACACGTCGATGGTCGCGGGCACCAAGGTGATCAGCGGCGCCGAGGTCGGCTACAGCGGCGGCATCGAGAATTTCCCGCGGCTATTGGAGAACTGGAACACGACGTTCGCGGTCACCACCTACGGCACGATGGTGCAGCTTTTCCCGAGCCAGCAGGCAAACACGACCTGGGTTCATGGTTCGCCCCGCTACACCTCGCCGATCCGCGAGTTCAACTTCGACGAGCGTTACGCCGGATCTCCGCCCCCGGGCAGCTTTAAACTCGTTACCTACGACCGCCTCGCATGGAGCCTCAATTCGTTTTAGAGCATCAGAACGAAAAGCCGGTCATCCTGAGGGAGCCTAAACGACTGAATCGAAGCGAAGCGAAGATGGACCGACCAGTCATTCGCCCGGAAGCATCAGTCAACGATCCCGAGCGATTCGCGGGAGATCAGTCGCCGGGAGTCGCTCGTCGTCGCGAGTGTATTCTGCGATATCGTATGGCGACCGCCCTGACCGCCGTCCTCCTGATCTCAGGCAGCTGCGCGACCTTGACGGCGCAGTTGGACCTGGCTCCCCGAGAAGGCGTCTACATCGGTGAAGCGACTCCATTCCCATGCATTCGCTTTCGCGACGGCGCGAAGGTTGCGCGCTTCATGCCGCCGCCGAAGTGGAAATTCGCCGTCGACGGAGCCGGTTGCGCCTTCAAGCCGATGGACGCGAGCCAGGCGAGTGGCTCAATGACCGTGGCCGCGCTCGAACCGGGTACTGACACAAAGTCACCCGAGCGTTTCGAGAAGTTGCTGACGACAGTGGTGCCTTCGGGCGCAAAGGATATTGTTTCCACGTGCACGGGCCTGCCGACCGTGCGGCTGGATTCCTGGGAAGCGCGCCAGGCCCAGGTGTCCTACGAGCACTTCGGGCAGAAGTTCAAAGGGGCGTTGATCATCGTGCCGTTGGAACGAGAGGAGCTGCACATTCGCTTTGGTTGCCGCGCGGCGGACTTCGACCGGCTCTTCACGCCGTTTTTCGAGAGCCTCGGAACATTCACCTGGTTGACCGAGCAGGAAGACAAGGCGACGCAACCCGCTCCGCAGGGGCGTTAATCTTGGTGCTCGGCGAGTAATGCCAGCACGGCTTTCTGCGCGTGAAGCCGGTTTTCGGCCTGCGTAAAAATGGTGTCGGCGTGCGCTTCGAACACGTCCTCTGTGATCTCTTTGCCGCGATATGCAGGCAGGCAGTGCATCACGAGCGCATTGGGCTTCGCGGCCGCGAGCGCGCCGGCAGTGATTTGGAACGTGCCGAGCTGCGCTTCCCGGTAGGCAGCTTCCTGTTCCTTGCCCATGCTCACCCAAACGTCGGTGTAGAGCACGTCCGCGCCGGACGCGGCTTCCTCGAGTTCATCGGTGACAATTAAGCGTCCGCCGTTCGGATTTTCGTAGCGACCTGCCTGGCGAGCGCCTGCGCCAGGGAAAGCGCGCGCGATGAGCGCGGCATCCGGCTGATATTGCGGCGGAGCAGCGATCCGAAGTTCGAAATCGAGCTTGGACGCTGCCCATAGCCACGATGCCGGAACATTGCAGGCTCCGTCTCCGATGAAGGTGACCACTTTCCCGGCGTAGGTGCCGAGGCGCTCCTCGATCGTTTGAAGGTCCGCGAGGATCTGGCAGGGATGCTCTCCATCAGTCAGCGCATTGATCGTCGGAATCCCGCTGAAAGCGGCGAACAACTCGACGTCGCTCTGCGCAAACGTGCGGATCACCGCGCCGTGGCACATGCGGCCGAGAACGCGCGCGGTATCAGCGATGGGCTCGCCGCGCCCGAGTTGAATATCGTCTGCAGCGAGGAAGATTACATCCCCGCCGAGTTCACGAATGCCCACCTCGAACGAGACGCGCGTGCGCGTGCTCGATTTCGAAAACATCATGGCCCAGCACTGGTGCCGGAGGGGGTGTTTGTCCAACTGGCCCCGGTTGGCTTTCATGCGCGCGCCGAGTTCCAGGATCGCAGTGATTTCGTCGCGCGAGAGTAATTCGATCGAGAGCAGGTGTTTCATGATTTTCCCCCTTGCGGAAAAAAGGGTGAGCGAAGCGTCGATTTGCCCGTGTGACAAGAGGGTTTTCGGGCGCGCGGCGGTGCTTCTGAAAGTTAGGTGGCGCCGCCCCACTCGGAGGCACTGGCGCGCGCC
>CBHXZU010000562.1:0-4658 GCA_966125105.1 uncultured Prosthecobacter sp. | reverse complement strand
GAGCAAAAGGAGATTTGGCCATAGACGGAAAGGGGGCGCACCCTAGCCGTGAAGAGCGCTCCGGCAAGTCCTGAAGAAATCGTGAGTCGCGGGTTGCCGAGTCGACGCGCTCGCGGCGTTCATCTTGCCTCGCCCTAGAGACTGTCCCGCACTTTTCGTAAAGGGCGGCGGCAGGTTACGCCGAAGGCGTTGAATCATCCAGCCTAGGGTTGCCGCGAGGCACGAGCGGCTACCCTAGGGCAACGCCGGGCAGGGAACTACCCCCGAAGTGGGGTTGAATGAACGGCGACACATGGTTGATTCAACCGCTTCGCGGTAGATGTTCTGGTCCTTACCTAGGGCAGCGTCGCTTTCGCTCCCCAACCCTAGGCTGTACGATGCAACGCGTTCCGCGTAATCGTCACACAGCGCCTGCTGTTAGAACACTGAAAGTGCCGAACAGGCTCTAAGCTGCAGACTGTCCAAAAAGAGCGTGCCAGATGGGCTGGCGGCACGAAAGGCGGGCGGAATGAGAGCGCTCCTTCGCCAAGGACGCGGCAAACACGCTTGAGGCGGCCTCTTTTCCCCAGATCTTAAGGCCTTTTTAGATGGTCTCTAAAGGTGCCTTCCCGGCTTACGGTTGCGTCTCCAACGTCACGCGACCAAGTTGGGCTGCATCGAGGACGTATCCGACGCCATAGTTCAGCCCCGCGCCCTGGATGCAAACGCCCTGGAAGACACGGCGGGGTTTTGCAGGGTCGAGCAGAACGCGGCCCGTGAACATGCCATTCCCCAGCAGCATCTTCAGGGCGAGCAATGGATCCGTGCCGGCAATGAGTTTCTCCGCGCCAAACTGGCGAACGAGATCAAACGCCGCGATCGGCGGAAGCTGTGTGTATGCAAGCGTCCCAAGCCCGCCGACACCAAATGCCAGCATGCTCGCGGGCGCGCCCGTTTGCACGTACTTCGCGCCAATCGCCGGATACGTCGTATCCAGGCCCACCGGCAGCCGGACCTCAGCCCCCAGCGGCGAGAACCAGCGGACTGAACCGCTGACGTGCTGAGGTCCTGTCGTGGAAAGATCAAAAAGTCCGCTCGTGGAGCCTGGATTCAGCGAGCTGTTCAGCGCGGCGTAAAATGGCACCCGGTCGCCGTTGAGAACCAAAGTCGAGACGCTGAATCCGCGCCCGTTTCCGCCTTTCCCAGCGATTCGCACAGAGCCCAGCGAAGAACCGATGAGATTGAAGAGCCCGCCGACCGAAGGACTCGGCGACGCATCTCCCGAATCCGCCGCCGCGGAATAGCGCCCATTGTAAGGCGAGCGGTTGTCCCGGTTATAGGGCGATTGGGACGCGATTCCCGACCACCGTTCGGTGCCGCTGGGAGAAAGGATGACGAATGTGATGGTCGGATTCCCGGCCACATCGCGGGGTCCTGCGCTGACTCGCAGTGGGATGGTCGTCGTCTTGTTCACGCGCGCCGGAATGAACGCCGGACTCTCCGAGCCGATCCCGCCCTTGAACGGGAACCGCGAGCGGAGTCGTGTGACACTGCCAGTAGCTGATCCTTCCGCCGCAAAAAGAATGTAAGACATTCCGACGGGCTCGCTATCCACAGCAGGTTTCTGGAGCAACCCGGCGTAGCGCTTGCCGACGTCTGGCGGATCGAAAATGGTCACGAGCCCTGTGCTCGTCTTCACGCCATCGCTCACCAGGTAGCTGACGCTGCCTTCGTTGACCTTCAGCGAGCCGGCGGGGATGAAGCGGATCTTTTGCCCCACGAGTTCGGCGGTTCCATTCGTCGCCTCGCCGATGCTGAGGATCGTGAGTGGCGCGCCCTCGGGGTCAGAATCGTTGTCGAGCACGTCGATCAGGACGCCCGAGGGATAACTGAACGCGTAATCGTGCGCGGCCAGCGGCGGAAGATTCGGCGGTTCTTCGGCCGTGCCGGGAATGCCCAGCACCCCTATCTCGAAAATCGCTGCGCGCGAGAGCACGTTCGTCGGGTAATCGCCATGCGTGCGCGATTTCGCGATCACGCGAATGCCCCGGACTCCCTCGAGATTCAGCGAGAGATTCACGTCCACCCGGGAGTGAATGTTTTGGAACGGCTCGATGAAGGGATTGCCTGTGTCCTCATCCTCCTCGATCTCCCCGTCGAGGTGGTAGCGCGTCTTGTCGATATCCAGCGCCTCTTTGAGATCCACCCAGTTGATGCCGTCCAGCGTGTATTCCGTGCCGACTTTCGTCATCATCCAGATGGCGCGGGACTGATCGTCCACGACAAACCCGCCAAACTCCGCCTCGGCTGTGGCGAGCACGCGGAGATTGGTGACGGTCACCGGCACGGCGAAGCGATGCTCGGAATTGACGATGACCGAGGTCGGCGGATTCTGCGCAAACTTCGAGCCCGTCTGTGCAGTCGACTCGTTTCCATCGATTCCCAACGGTCCGATTCCTGGCCCGCTGTACTGATGAACGGTTGTCGGCAGCGCGATGACGTTAACCGGAAGATCGGCGAGAGCGTTTGAGCCGAAGATTGTCGCGAGGGAGAACAGCGCAGCTGCTCGGAAAAGAAGCGATTTCACAGGGTAGGCGGAAGTGCCTTGCAGATTCTCAGCAGCAAGCGAACCAAGGATCGTGCGCTGGCACGCATTGAGTTCGCAAGTATCAGAGGAGCGGCATGTTGCGACCTATAATAATCATAATATGCCGATCTGGTCATCGCTCGATGCGGCGAAAACTGTAAACCTTCCCGACGGTTCCGGCGTGTGCCCTAATGTTGGGAGCTGAAGAGAGCGTGCGTTCAATGACGCGAACGCCGACGCGTCACCAGCAAGCCGGACGCCGCCAGGCACAACATCGCGCTCGAAGGCTCGGGCACAGCCACGAGGTTGCCCCGGATCTCACCCCCGCTGTTCGTCGACGTGTGGACGTTGATATAGAACCGCCCGGCGAGGAGCTGTGCCGCTTGCGTGGAATTGAGTGTGACGGTGCCAGTGAATCCGCCGGCTGTGCGGCTGCTATTCCAGCCAGCGAGGCTATCCAGGCCGACCAATATGCTCGCGTCCTGCGTAAATGCAGCCGTGCCGCTGGAGGCGGTGGGCCCGTGAATATGGCCGCCCGTGACGTTGCTGGAGAGATCGGTGAAACTGTTTCCGCTGCCCCACCCGATATCGATGCTCAGCACGAGAGAGACATCATTGAAGCTGATGCCTGCGCCGCGCTCGCCCCCGGTTCCGGGAATTCCCCCAATGGTTCCATTTTCGTTTCCAGGGAGGAGGCCGAAGCCCGACTTGCCCTGGAGATCGAATGCGACAATTGCTCCCTCCGCTCCACTCGATAAACCCCACGCTACCGCAAAAACGATGGCTGCGATCGTCTTCATAGCGGACCTGAGCGTGGACCCGGTAAGTGCAGGTTCAAGTCCTTAATTCGTCGTCTTGGAAGCAGTAAGGAGCAACAAACACTAAAAACTAAACACCAGACACTAAAGCCCGACAGCCAGGGCCACCTCTTTAGTGTTTAGTGTTTAGTTTTTAGTGTTTGTTGCGTCCCAGTCCTGGCAACGGTCGGGTGAGTCTCAAAATCGTCGAAACTACCCCAAGCCTCACCACCCAAGAGTCCCATCGTGGGCGAATTCTATTCCCCGTTGCCGCTGATCGCGCTTTCTTGGGAGGATGGATAAGAAACCGTTTTCGGAGTTGGGACTCTCGCCTGAGGTGCTGAAGGGCGTTGAGTCTGTGGGGTATGAAATTGCGTCTCCGATTCAAACGACCGCGATCCCGGTGCTGCTGAGTGGACGCGACGTGGTGGGACAATCGCAGACTGGCTCCGGAAAGACCGCAGCGTTTTCATTGCCGGCGATCCAGATGGTGGACGCTGCTTTGGGCAAGCCGCAGATCCTCGTGCTGTGCCCCACGCGCGAACTCGCCGTGCAAGTCGCGGAAGAAGTTTCCCGCCTCGCTTCAGGCAAGCGCGGCGTGCGCGAATTGCCGATCTACGGAGGCGCGAGCTACGAGCGGCAATTTCACGGATTGCGCAGCGGCGCGCAGATCATCATCGGCACACCGGGCCGCGTCATGGATCACCTCGAGCGCGGTTCCCTTTCGCTCGATGCGGTGAAAATGGTGGTGCTGGATGAAGCGGACCGCATGCTCGACATGGGCTTCCGCGAAGACATGGAGACGATCCTTTCGCGCGCGAAGCCCGACCGGCAGACGGTGCTCTTCAGCGCGACGGTCCCGCCGCCGATTCGTCGCATCATCGAGCGGTTCACGAAGGACCCGGTGAATGTGCGCATCGAGAGCCAGCAGCTCACGGTGCCGGCGATCGAGCAGTCGTATTATGAAGTGCAGCGCCGCTCGAAACTCGAGGTGCTCTGCCGAGTGATCGACCTGCACGACTTCAACTACGGCATCATTTTCTGCGCGACCAAGATGATGGTCGATGACCTCACCGAGCATCTCATCGCTCGCGGTTACCTCGCCGACAAGCTGCATGGCGACATCGCCCAGGCCGCGCGCTCTCGCGTGATGAAACGGCTGAAGGATCGCAAAATGGAGTTCCTCGTCGCCACCGACGTCGCCGCGCGCGGTCTCGACGTGGATGACCTCGAAGTCGTTTTCAATTACGACCTGCCGCAGGATCCGGAAGACTACGTGCACCGCATCGGCCGCA
>CBHXZU010000561.1:0-4679 GCA_966125105.1 uncultured Prosthecobacter sp. | reverse complement strand
GCGATGGGCGAGTTTGGCCGCACGCCGTGGATGAATGCCGCGCGCGGACGCGATCATTACCCAAATGCCTGGAGCATGATGATGACCGGCTGCGGCTTGAAACGCGGCGTGGTCACCGGCGCGACGGATACCGATGGCGTGGACGTGATCGAGAAGCCCTACAACGAGCAGAACCTCTTCGCGACGATCTTCACCGCGCTGGGCATCAATCCCTACGCGGAATACGACCTGCCCGGCATGCCCACCTTCCACCGCGTGGAAAACAAGGCCGAGCCCATCCGCGAATTGCTCGCGTGAACCGATGAAACTTTCTCTCGATAAAGAATGCCAGTTGCCAACGGGCGCGCTTGGCCTCGCCATCACGCCGGATGGGGCGACCGCCTTCGCTGCATGCGCGGACGGGATGCTTTACGCCGTCGAAACCGCGACGGGAAAAGCCGAGCCGTTTGAAGGGAAGCACGCGTCCTTTGCCAGCAGCTGTGTGTTGTTGCCCGATGGCAAGACGGTGATCAGCGGTGGATATGACGGCATGCTCCTGTGGCACGACGTCGCGACGCGCAAGACCTGGCGACGCGTGCAAGCGCACGATTTCTGGAACTGGCAGCTCGCGCTTTCGCCCGACGGTTCGAAGGTGGCGACCGTCACCGGCCAGTACCTGCCCGGCGGATGGAAATACGAGCCCGCGCCTGCGGAAGCGCCGATGGTGAAAGTCTACGACACGCAGACCGGCGATCTCGCCGCATCGTTTGCGCACACGCCGCCAGTGATGAGTTGCGCATTCACGCCAGATGGTCGTCACGTCGCCGCGGGGAATATGATGGGCGAAGTGCGCGTGTGGGATTTGCAGGGCGGGGCCGAGCCAGTGTCGAAGTGGACTTCGCCCGACTTCACTTCGTGGGGCAGCATCAAGACGCACCACTATTGCGGTGGTATCTACGGACTCGCGTTCGCGCCCGATGGGGAATCGCTGCTCTGCTGCGGCATGGGCCCAATGACGGATCCCATGGCCGGCAACGGCAAGATGACGTGGCAACGCTTCGCGTGGCGCCAAGGCGAGAAGGTCGCGCAGATCAAGGACGGCCAGCACGGCGCGGGCTTGATGGAATCTGTCGCGTGGCATCCGGCCGGAAAGTATTTTGTGATGGCCGGACGCCAGGCGCAAGGCACCTGGAATGCCGCCGTTTTCTCCGCGGAGAAAGGCGAGCTCGAGCACTCGATCGACACGAAGAAACGCATCACGCACGCGCGATTCACCGCCAATGGCGAGACGTTGATCATCGCCGGGGCCACGGGGCAGGGTCAGCGCAAAGCGGGTGTTTGGCCGGCGTGGGGCAAAGTGCAGCGGTACAAAGTCGAGGTTTAGAACGCGGAAAGAAAAGCGGCGTGTAATCGCGCGAAGGAAAAGCCGGTCATTCTGAGACCCCAAAAAGACGTTCCGGCTGACTCATTGCCGGACAAGAACCAGAGAAAATAAGGGCGTGAAAGCCGAGTGGAAGGAAAAGCGAGTCATCCTGATGGAGCTTCAAGCGACTGAAGGACCCCGAGCCATTCATCACAACTGTTTCGCCGGCGATGAGGTCGTAGTGAATGGCTCGAGGTCCTTCCTCGTGCCTCGTGCTGAAGAACCTCAAACTCATTGAGGGTTTTCAAAGAGGCATTCCGGCGACAAATCTTCCCCGGGTGGCTCGGGGTCCTTCTCCTCGTTACACTCGGTCAGGATGACTGGCTTTTCGGACTGAAGGTTTTCACGCCTTCAATCCACGCGCCCAACCCTTTCGCGGTTCTTGTTTAACAAAGAATCAGCTGCAGGCGCCATTTCGGTGTCTCACGGTCACCGGCTTTTCGTGAATCGAATGAAAAGCTGCCTTTCGGACGGTGCAAATCGCCTCACCCCTTCACCCCTTCACCCCTTCACCCCTTCACCCCTTCACCCCTTCACCCCACCCCGCGCCATCGGCATCGACCGCAGCCTCACTCCGCTCGCCGCATAGATCGCATTCCCAATCGCCGGCGCGATCCCGATGATCGGCGTCTCGCCTGCGCCCTGGGATGGCAAATCCGGACGATTCACCAGCACCACCTCGATCTTCGGCGCATCGCTGAAACGCGGCACGCGATACTTCGACAACTTGGGATTCAGGATCTTTCCGTTCTCGAAATCGATTGCCTCAAACAGCGCTCCCCCAAGCCCCATGACAATGGAACCTTCGATCTGACTCTTGAGGTGATCCGGATTGAGAACCCCGCCGCATTCAAACGCGGCAACGGCGCGGACGACCTTCACATTTTCTCCCTTCGCGTCCGCCATCACCTCCGCGCACGTGGCGAGGAATGATCCCTTCTCCGTCCCGCAAGCGATGCCGAATCCACGACCTTCGGAGGCCTTCACGTTTCCCCAGCCAAATGCCTCCGCCGCCTTCGTGAGAACGGCGCGCATCCGCTCGTCTTTCAAGTTCTTCAACCGAAACTCGAGCGGATCCATTTTCACCAACTGCGCGAGCTCGTCCATGTGCGACTCGCGGGCGAAGTTATTCCCGGTCGACGCCAGGGCGCGGTAGGATCCCTGCCGCAACGGCGAGCGGCTCGAATGAGATTCGATCTTTTGGTGAGGAACCTCATAGGGCGTGCGGATCCCTGCGCCGCCGGAGTTGTAGTTGTGAAACTCCCACGCCGTCAGGGTGCCATCGTTGCGCGCGCCGCTGGAAATCTCGATCACCGCGGCAGGGCGAAAGTATGCCCACGTGAATTCCTCTTCGCGCGTCCAGACGAGTTTCACCGGTTTGCCCGCGCCGCGCGCCAGTCGCGCCGCTTCGATCGCGGCTTCGCCCGAGTGCTTTCCGCCATAGCCCGATCCCGTGTCCGGCACGATCACACGCACATTCTCCTGCGGGACTCCAAGCGCTTGCGCCAAATCTGCGCGCACGCCAAACGGGCGCTGCGTGCCAGTCCACACCGTAAGTTTGTCATCCTGCCACTCTGCCACTGCCGCGCGCGGTTCGAGCGGAACGTGCGCGATGTAGGCGATCGTGTACGTTTGCTGCAGCTTGTGATCGGCCATCGCCAGGCCTTCCTCCATCGATCCCTTGTTGCCACCGCCACCGCCACCGCCGCCCCGTCCGCGGCCGCCAGCCTGCGACGCGGTCTTTTTCAGTTCGTCGAAAAGCTCAGCATTCGAAATCTGCGGCTTCGTTGTCCACTCGGCCTTGATCGATTCGATGGCTTCCTCGGCCAACTGCGGATCAGGCGCCGTCACTCCGACGAATGCACCATCGCGGACGATCTTTACGCTTTGCATCGCTTCCGCTTTCGTCGTGTCGATCGAGGCCAGAGTGGCCTCAAAGGCCGCGGGCCGCAGGATCTTCCCGTGCACCATGCCGGGCCGTTTGATGTCCGTGGTGTATTGATGCCTTCCCGTGACAAAGGCGCGCCCATCCACTTTCGGCACGGAGGTCCCTTGAATCTTCCACTCGGCAGCCGGACGCACCGGAGCCTGCTCCATCACGGACTTCATCAATTGCTGCCCCTTCGTCAGTTGCCCAAACGTGAGCGACTCTTTCGTGTCCGCGCGCGCGACCTTCCCATCCGCCACCGACAAGTTGGCTCGATCAGTCGTAAATGCCGTCGCCGCCAAATCGAGCAAAGCTTCGCGCGCCGAGGCTCCCACGCGTCGGAGTTGCACCGCCATGTCCGGAGTCGTGCGACTTCCAAATGTTCCCGCGTCGTAGGGCGTGCGCCCGGTGTCTCCCATCACGAACTGGATGGACGAGACCGGGACGCGCAGCTCCTCCGCGACCACCTGCGTCAACGAAGTGCGGATATTCTGTCCCACCTCCGCTTTGCCGCAGAACACGGTCACCGCCCCATCCTCCCCGATGTGCAGCCACGCGCCCAACTCGGCTGGACGCTGGCCGCCACCGCGGCGGCGCCCGCTTTGTCCCGACTCCTGCTGCGCCAGCGCCTCGGTGCCAAACAGCAGGACCGCAATCCCACCGCCGAGCAACCGGAAGAACTCGCGGCGATCGACGTGGAAATGATACCGCGTCTCTTCGGGCAATGGGAGATCCTCCTCGGCCTCGAATTCAGGCAAGTGCATCACGCGTTCCCTCCCATCGTCTTCGCCGCCTCTTTGATCGCTTCGACGATCCGCTGATACACGCCGCATCGGCAGATATTCCCGTTCATCGCGCGGAGGATTTCCTCATCGGACGGATTGGGCGTCTTCTGGAGCAATGCGACTCCCGACATGATCATCCCGCACGTGCAGTAGCCGCACTGCAGCGCCTGGGTTTTGAGAAACGCCTCCTGCAGCGGGTGCAATTTGCCGTCGCGCTCCAGGCCTTCGATGGTAACGATCTTTGCGTCTCCCACCTCGCCGACCTCCTGGACGCAGGAGCGCTTTGCTTTCCCATCGATCAAAACGGTGCACGCCCCGCATTGGCTCTCGCCGCAGCCATATTTGCATCCCGTCAGTTCGAGATCATCCCGCAGGACGCTGAGCAATGACCGTTCGCTGTCCACATCGACGCGGCAGCTTTTTCCGTTCACGTGAAGTTCGGATGTTCGTGGCATGGGCAAGGGAGGTTCGCGAATGGCAATTCCATATCGCGCGTGGCAGATGCGCTGCGTTCATGAACCTCGCTGTGCACCGCTTTTGCGGCAGGGGAGAAGAGGAGCGTCCG
>CBHXZU010000560.1:0-4679 GCA_966125105.1 uncultured Prosthecobacter sp. | reverse complement strand
GCAGGACTCGACTGGTCATTGTGGCAGGGTCCCGCGCCCGAAAAGGAGTTCCGGACGAACTACGTGCACTATAATTGGCACTGGTTCTGGCACTGGGGAAATGGGGAGCTAGGGAACAACGGCGTGCACATGCTGGATGTGATTCGCTGGGGGCTGGGTGTCACTTATCCCACCCGTGTCGTGAGCGGCGGCGCCAAGGTGCGCTACATCGACGACGACCAGGAGACGCCCGACAATAACACGGTGACGTATGACTTCAGCACTCAAGGCGGTCCGGTGACCGTCACTTGGGAAAACCGAAGCTGGAATAAACAGACTGCCGCAGATCCGAAACACGACGTGGCGTTTTATGGAGAGAAGGGAACGCTCTACGTGCAAGGTGCCGGCTACACGATCCATGACTTGAAAGGCGCGGAGATCGCAAAGGGATCAGGTCCCGGCGGCAACACCGCTCACTTCCAGAACTTCGTCGATGCCATTCGCGGCCAGGCAAAATTGAACGCGGAGATTGAGGAAGGACACCTCAGCACCTTGCTTTGCCACCTCGGAAATATTGCGTGGCGCACCACGGGCGCCGTTCGATTTGATCCGGCAAAGAAGCGGCTCGCCGAGGGAAATGCTTCCGGCGCGGAAGCGCTGTGGGGCCGCGAATATCGGCCCGGCTGGGAACCAAAGATTTAGCGCGGCGACTGCGGCGCGCGAATCGAATCAGGCCTCACTGTCGGGGACGTCCTTCGTCAAAGAACGGGGGTCTTCATTCTCCTGGGGATCGGCGGCACCGTCGTCCAGTTCACGACCCAGGCGCTCGAGTTCCTGGGTTAAGCGTTCTGTTTCAGCCTGCAATTCCTCCATGCGGCGCTGCAGGCGGGCAAGTTCGTCAGTCAAGTCCATGGGTCCGCATGGGTATAACACAACCGTGTCCGCTTATTTGTCAGGTTTACACCTGATTGATGCAACCAAAAGACCGGGCAGCCGCGATTGTGCCGCAAACCGCGCATGGAGACACCGCAAAATCGCCCTCAGCCGCGCATAATTACGTTCGAGACCGCGCGTGATGCCCACCTGGAAGCCTTGATCCGCGCATCGGTCGCAGCTCGCAACTTGAGGTCCTTCAGCGCAGCTCTGCGCGCCAGATAAATCCGCAACAGGCTCAGCGCCGCTTTCTTGGTGTCCGCCGGCGGGCTTTTTGCCAAAGCTCGTTGAGTTCTTCGGAGAGGCGCGCGAGTTTCCGCCGATTATGAGCTGAGCGGACTAACAAGGCGTCCACTTCCTCCTGAAAATGATGTGAGTTGTCAGTCACATCCCTTGCATCGGAGACGGCAGGGAAAAGGGTCGTGTAAGCGTGATCAACATGGACCATCCAGGTGTCGCGGAGACAAAAGCGAATGCGTATATCGACTTTCCGGCTGTCGTCGCCCGCCGAGTTCGTTAACGTGACGACAACATGACCCTGCAAGAGATCGCCGCCATCGCTGGAATTACGCTGCCGCCGAATACGCCCGAACTGAAAACTCCTGTCACACGCGGCGCATCTCTGGAATTGGCCGGACCGGGCGATATCGTCTTTTTCGAAAATCCGAAATACCTGCGCGCGCTGCGCAATACCAAAGCCGAGGTCGCGCTGGTGCCGGAGAACTTTGAAGAGAACCTGCCCATCACCCTCCTGCGCGTCCCGAGTCCCTCACAGGCTTTCACGGTCATCCTGAATAAACTCGCGCCCGCGCCTTTCGCTTATTCTCCGGGCATCCATCCGAGCGCCGTCGTCGCGCCCGATGCGCAAATCGATCCGACTGCGTCGATTCAACCGCATGCCGTGATTGAAAGCGGCGTGAAGATCGCCGCGCACTCCGTAATCGGCGCGCAATGCTTTGTCGGCCGCGGCACCGTCGTGGGCGAATCCTGCTTCCTGCACCCAAACGTGGTGTTGCGCGAGCACTCGGTGCTAGGCGCGCGAGTGACCATTCACAGCGGAACAGTCATCGGCAGCGATGGATTTGGTTATCACCAAGTCGAAGGCCGGCACGAGAAAGTTCCTCAAATTGGCAATGTGCAGATCGACGACGACGTGGAGATCGGCGCTTGCACGACAATCGATCGCGCTCGCTTCGGACGCACCTGGATTCAACATGGCACGAAGATCGATAACCTCGTGCAAATCGCCCACAACGTGGTGATCGGGCCCCACTGCCTGATCATTTCGCAAACCGGCATCTCCGGCAGCGCGAAGCTCGGTCAATACGTCACGCTTGCGGGACAGGTCGGCGTGGTCGGGCACGTGGAAGTCGGCGATCGCGTCGTCGTCGCCGCGAAGTCCGGCGTCAGCAAGGATACACCGGCGGGCGAAATGCTGCTTGGAATGATCGGCGCGCCGATGAAGGAAGCTCGCGAAGTAATGGTGCAGACGCGACGCCTGCCGATGACGGTTGAGCGCCTCAAAACCCTCGAAGCCGAGGTGAAAGAACTGCGGAAGTTGATCGAGTCGCAGAACTCCGGAACGAATCGGGTCGACTGACCGCAATGAGGCGTGCCGCAAGCTCGGCCTCCATTGCTCAAAGCACCGCCGGATTCCCGTAGAGCGAGAAGCCCGACGAGCGCTCGATTTGCACATCGAACACTTCACCGATGTGCCGCTCGCTGCCTTCAAAGATCACAATCTTATTTCCCGGTGTGCGGCCCATGAGTCGCTCCTCATTCGTCTTGCTCGTGCCCTCGCAGAGAATCTCAACGCGCTGCCCCACGAGCGCGTCGTGCGTCTTGCGGGCGCTGTCGTTCACGACTGCGAGCAGATCCTGATTGCGCTCCTCTTTCACGCTTTCCGGAAGTTGATCACCCATCGCGGCCGCCGGCGTGTCGCGACGCTGGCTGTATTTGAAAACGAAAGCGTTATCGAAGCCCACACGCTCCACGAGATTCCGCGTCGCGGCGTAATCCTCGTCCGTTTCTCCTGGGAAGCCAACGATGACATCCGTCGTGATCGCCACGTCCGGACGCGTTGAGCGCAACGCTTCGATGAGCGAGAGGTATTTCTCCGCGGTGTAGGCGCGATGCATCGCCTTCAGCAGCCGATTGCTTCCGCTCTGCAGCGGCAGATGCGCGTGCGGCATCAGCTTCGGCAAACGCGCATAGCACTCCACAAGATCCGCGCGGAAGCCGACCGGATGTGGTGACGTGAATCGCAGGCGCTTTAGCCCCTCGACCTCATGCACCGCCTCGAGCAACTGCACGAAGGGCGACTTGTTGTCCTTCTTCTCGAACTCGTGCCGGCCATAGAGGTTCACGATCTGGCCCAGCAGCGTCACTTCCCGCACACCCCGGGCGACGAGGCCGCGCACTTCTTCCACAATGCCTTCGATGGAACGCGACCGTTCACTGCCGCGGGTGCTCGGCACAATGCAGAAGGTGCAGTGCATGTTGCAGCCCTGCATGATGCTCACAAAAGCGGTGGCCTGACGATCGGTGAGCGTGTGCTCACGGATCGTCTCCTGGGAGCCGGGCTCCTCTTCCACATCCACGATGCTGAAGCGCTCGTCGTCCATCAACCGCTCCCGGAGTGCCACTTTGCGCTGGTAGAGGGTGTGCACGTATTCGGCGACTCGATGGAACTTCTGCGTGCCGACCACGAGATCCACGTGACCGATATCCTTCACCAGTTCCGAGCCGCGCGACTGCGCCATGCAGCCGAGAAAACCAAAGACCATCTCCGGCTTATTTGCGCGCAGGCGGCCGAGCAGTCCCATTTTTCCCAGTGCCTTCTGCTCCGCGAGATCTCGCACCGAGCACGTGTTGATCAGGACTACGTCGGCTTCCTTTTCGTTCGGCGTCAGATCGTAGCCCTGCGCCACGAGATCACGAGACACCTGCTCGGAGTCGCGCTCGTTCATCTGACAGCCGTACGTTTTGAAGAAGACCTTGGGCATTTCTCGAAGGGCGCGGAACGTAGCACGGGCCGCAAAGCTGTCTACGGCAGAGACACGCTCAGGGTTCCTCGAACAGCCCGACCGCGCGGAGGCCCTTCTCGGTGAGTTCAAACACCTCCAGGCTTACTTTCGGCCATCGGCCGCGCCAGGCCTCAACCGCGAGACGCGAATATTGATCCAGGTCACTCTCGAGTTCCGGGAAGATAAGCACGGTGTGACGATTCGGAATGACCACGCGCATTTTCGGGCCGAATACCTCCTCGAATTGTCGCCAAAACTCCGGGGCCAGTACGGTGGTTGCAACCGGCACAGCTTCTGATTGCAGGCGCGCATACTGCACCACCTTCTGTTTGTTGCGAACGAGCTCGGGCTTGAGCTGCGCCAGCCACCGGGCCGCCAGCTTTCGCGTCGTCTCCAGCACCGTCGCATCCGACTGACCAAGCCCTCTCCACGATTCATTCCGCGCGAACTCGATCCCAAACTCGGTCTCCTGGGCCACCGCGAGCACGGTCGCTTTCGCCCCTGGAATAGGCTGAGTCACTTGGTGCGACATGAACTTGGGCTCCGGTAGCAGGAACCAATCGCCCCTCGCGCGAGCGACGCCACGAAGGAGGAGGGTCAGGAGCAAACTGGCGACAATCGTTTGCCAGGCTGGGTTCTTCCTCGCCCGAACGCTGTCCCGCCTGCTAGCGGTCGCGCCATGATTCACCACCTGAGCGGAACGCTCGCGGAAGCGCTTCCCACGCAAATCGTCATCGATGT
>CBHXZU010000559.1:0-4680 GCA_966125105.1 uncultured Prosthecobacter sp. | reverse complement strand
GCGCGCCTTGCCCGAAGGCGCAGCGGACGTCCTCCGACAGTCCTCCGCCGTGGGTGAGCCGGGCGCATTTCGTCCGCTGATCATCGAAGGCGGCAACCTCTACCTGGCGCGCTACCAGCAGTACGAGGCGCGGCTTGCCGACCAACTGCGCGCGCGCGCCGCCCACACGGATGCAGCGCCGGACGCGGTAATCCGCGCGCGATTGGCCCGAATGACCGAGGACAAAGCGCAGCATCAGGCAGTGATCACGGCCCTGCGCCGGCGCCTTTGCATCATCACCGGGGGACCGGGCACGGGGAAGACGCGCACGGCGACCATTGCGCTCACCATGCTCGCGGAGCATCTCGCGTCGAGTCGCCCGCGCATCGCGCTCGCAGCGCCCACCGGCAAGGCGGCAGCGCGGCTCTCGACGTCGCTCGCCGATACGCTCGCGCAATTCAACATCCCCGCAAACGCCGCGCGGATTCCCTCGAAAGCACAGACGCTGCATCGCCTGCTCGGCGCGATCCCGGGCGAAACGCAGTTTCGCTATAACGCCGAGCGACTGCTGCCAGTGGATGTGCTCGTCGTCGATGAGGCGTCGATGATCGACCTTCCTCTGATGACGAAGTTGCTCGATGCGCTGCATCCGGAAGCACGCCTGATCCTGCTCGGGGATCGAAACCAGCTTGCCAGCGTCGAGGCCGGTCATGTCGTGGGCGATATTTGCTCCGCTGCAACGGGGGCGCTTCGGGAATGCATTGTCGAACTGACCACGAATCATCGCTTCTCCGCAGAGAGTGGCATCCAGCATCTTGCCGCCTTGGTTCATGCTGGAAACGTCGACGCCGCGGAGGGGCTGCTGAAAGAGCGGCATGCTGACCTATCCGCCCGCATCCTTCCGAATCGGATGGCTGACGCGCTTGCGGCTCCACTAGTGGAGGGTTGGAAAAGGGCGGCGTCTGCGAAAGATCCCGCTGAAGCGCTGGCGCACTTGAATGACTTCCGCATTCTCTGCGCGCTGCGGGATGGTCCCCAGGGTGTGGCTCGCGTAAATCGGTTGGCCGAACAAGTTCTCGCGGCCGCCGGAATTCTCACACCGAACGGTTCCTTCTACCACGGCCGTCCCGTCTTGATTTTGCGGAACGACTACTCCACGCGGCTGTTCAACGGCGATCTTGGCATCCTGCTCCAGGATAAGCTCGGCGAGCTTCGCGCATGGTTCCCGGGCGAGGACAATGAGATGAGAAGTTTCGCGCCGGGACAACTCCCCGAGCACGAGACGGCTTTCGCGATGACGGTGCACAAATCGCAAGGCAGTGAGTTTGGCTCTGCGCTGATCATTTTGCCGGAGATCGACACTCCGATTCTCACTCGCGAACTGCTCTACACTGCTGTCACCCGCGCAAAATCGCGGGTGCAACTGTGGTGGACGGACGTTGCGCTGCGCGCGGCGTTGCATCGCCGCGTTGCGCGCTGGAGTGGGCTGCGTCAACGCTTTGCCACGCCGCCAGAGCAATTGAGTTTGCTGGACGCTTAACGCGCCTCCACGACGCGGACGACTCGATTGCTGACGTTGTTCCCGTCCGCGGAGTCCAGGCTCCAGAAGGTCAATGAGGAGGCCATCGTGATGAGTCCCATGGTGAGGAATGCCTTGTGCAAGGCAGGGATCGTCTCGGGAGTGAGTTGATCCGCGTGGTGACCGATGAACCAGCTTGCCAACAATGCGGCGAAGGCGATTCCAAAGCTGAGGGACATTTGTTGCGCGGTGCTGGCAATGCTTCCCGCCTGGCTCGCGTCGCGATCGTCGACGTCTGCATACACGAGAGTGTTCATGCTGGTGAACTGCAGGGATGAGATGAAGCCCATCGTGAAACTCAGAAGCAGGATGCACCAAATGGGCGTGCTTCGGTTCACGAAGGTGAAGAGACAAATCGCCGCGCCCAGAAAGAGGGTGTTCACGATCAGGACGCAACGATGCCCGAAGCGGGCCAGCACTTTTCGGCCGATCACCTTCATTCCGATGGCCGCCAGCGCGTGCGGCATGGTGAGCAAACCTGCCTGCCACGGGAGAAAACCCAGACCGAGCTGATACAGGAGCGGCAACAGAAACGGCATCCCCCCGACACCGAGACGAGTGGTAAATCCGCCTAGCACGGATACCCGGAAAGTGCGCGTGCGGAGCAACCCGAGGTGAAGCATCGGCGTCAGGATCCGGCGGGAGTGAGCATAATACGCCGTGAGCAGGGCGACTGCGATGAGCGCCAGGATCGCGACCGTAAGGCCGGGAAGCCGATGCTCGCCGAAGACCTCGAGCACGTAGGAAAGCAATCCGACCCCGGCGCCGAAGAGAACGAAGCCAACGCGATCGAGCGGCGGAGCATCGTCCCGACGGTAATCCGGCATGTAGCGGCGCATCATCCAAAGCCCCGCGAGGCCGATTGGGATATTGAGGAAGAAAATGACCTGCCACGGCAGCCAGTGGACGATCAATCCGCCGGCAAGGGGGCCAATTAGCGGCGCGATGAGCGCGGGGATGATCACAAACTGCGTGGTCTTCAGCAACTCCGACCGCGGAAAGGATCGCACCAGCGCGACACGGCCAACGGGCGTCATCATGGCGCCACCGATACCTTGCAATGCGCGAGAAACGACAAGCATCGGGACGTTTACGGAAAGCCCGCAAAGCACCGATCCGATAGTGAATATCGAAACCGCGGCGAGGAAAACACGCCGAGTGCCGAAGCGGTCGGCCATCCAGCCGCTCACGGGAATGAACACCGCCAGGCTAAGGGTGTAGGTCGTGAGCACGGCTTTCAGGTCAAGCGGCGCGACGCCAAGGGCATGCGACATCGTCGGCACAGCGGTGTTCAGGATCGTGGCGTCCAGGTTTTCCATGAACAGCGCCACGGCCACGAGCCATGGGAGGTAACGCTTTACCTCGTCGCTGCAGGTCTCCGTGCCTGCCTCCCGAATCGACATGGCTGCTGCAGGCGAGGCTCTCATTCCCTCTACATTCGTATCCGCACCCGTTGACGCGTCCACTTCATGTTGAGGTGTCGCGGAAATAACACACTCAGCGACTTGCGGAAGGCGTCCAGGGCAATGCTGTCGGTGTCCAGGGCAATGCAGCCAGAGCAGCAGGTGGGGCCCGCTTTCCTCGGGAAAATAAGGATCCGATTGGGCCGAATGTCAGTTCGCGTCGGGTTCGATTTAGCGGCCAATCGCCGGCTGAAAATCCGGCGCACCCGCCTGCCACAGCACGAACGTCCAGCGACTGGCGAGTTGATCTTGGATCTGGCTCCGCTTCGAGCCGATGCCGTGACCGGCGTCCGTGTCGAGCAGAAGCAGGATCGGATTTCCACTCGCCGTGGCTGCTTGCAGGCGCGCTGTCATTTTCGCGGACATCCATGCGTCCACGCGGCGGTCGTTCAGGCCGTGCGTGAGCAAGACTGAGGGATATTTCACGCCATCCTTCACGTTGTGCAGCGGGCTCATCGCGAGCAGCGCCTTGAAGCCGTCAGCCGTCGAAGTGGATCCAAACTCCTGGACGTTTGGCGGACCATTCTCCGTGGTTTCGAAGCGGAGCAGGTCGGTGCAGCCGACATTGATGATGGCGGCGCGGAATAAGTCCGGCCGCTCGGTGATCGAGCGTCCAATGAGGATACCGCCGGCGCTTCCGCCCTGGATCGCAAGTTTCGGGGTCGACGTGTATTTGTTGGCGATCAGGTACTCAGCGCAGGCGATGAGGTCCTTCCAGGTGTTTGGCTTGTTCGCTTTCTGCCCGCCGAGATGCCACTCCTTCCCCCTCTCGCCGCCACCGCGAACGTGCGCGACACCGATGATTCCTCCGCGCTCCATCCAGGCGATGCTCACCGGACTGAACCCAACATTGCGCATGATTCCATACGCGCCGTAGCCATTCAGCAGCAGCGGCGCTGTTCCGTCGAGCGCCACGCCTTCCTTGTAGATGATCGACAGCGGCACGAGCGCGCCATCGTGGCTCGGCATTTCAACCTCCTTCGAAGTGTAGCCGGGCACATCGTCGAACTTGCCCTTCGGCTGCAGGGTGCTCGCCTGGAAGTCACGCTTCACCGGATCATACGCGTAAAGCGCGCCGCCTTTTGTCCACGACTCCGTGTTTACAAAGACGTCGTCAAAATAGGCCGATGCTTCCGCGATGGACGCGGTGAGGTTTTGCGGTGGCGCCAGGCGCTCGGGCCCGCGTTTGCCTGCAGGATCAAGTTGCACCACCACGCCCGCGCCATTCTTCGTGGCGTTCACGAATACTGCGCTCTTCGACGCGGCGACGGACGTGAGAACAAGTTCGCTTTCCGGCAGGACAATCTCAGCCGTGGCAAAGTCCGGCGCGCTCAAATCCACACGCGCAACTTTGTAGCGCGGCGCGTCTTTCGAGCTCACGAGATACGCGAACTTCCCGTGCACTCCGAACTCGATCACGCCGTCGGGAATCGCGCAGATCTTCTTCCACGGAATTGTCTTTTCCTGAAGCGCATCAAGTCGCGCCGTGTAGAGCGTGAGTTCCTGCGAGTCGCCATGGTGAATCTGGCCGATGACGTAATCCGAGCCGGGCGTGACCCAGACGCTGGGAAAATCGAGCGGCGCGAACGCAATCTCCGGCGACAGATCTTTGCCGAAGACCGCAATGTCCTCCTCAGCCGGACGGCCGACCTTGTGCAG
>CBHXZU010000558.1:0-4680 GCA_966125105.1 uncultured Prosthecobacter sp. | reverse complement strand
ACCTCGCGACATATCGCTGGATGGTGCTGGCCCGCGTGCTCGAAGAGAAACTCGCGAGCCTCTACCGGGGCGGCAAAATCACTGGCGGCGTGTTCCTTGGACGTGGTCAGGAAGCCCTCAGCGGCTCGCTCGGCACGGCGTTGCGCAAGGGTGACATCTTTGCCCCGCTCATCCGCGACATGGCCGGTCGCCTGGCGTTCGGCGAACCGGTGCTCGATGCCGCTCGCACCTATCTGGGCTCGCGCCTCGGCCCGATGCGTGGCCGCGATGGCAACATTCACCGCGGAAAGCCAAAGGAAGGTTACTACGCGATGGTTTCGCACCTCGGCGTGATGCTTTCCACGGTGGCCGGCGGTCTATTCGCCCGGCGCGCTCGCGGTGAAAGAGACGTGGTCGGCGCAACGTGCGTCGGCGATGGCGCCACTTCCACCGGCGCCTTTCACGAAGGCCTGAATATGGCGGCGGTGGAAAAGCTGCCGCTTGTCGTAATCGTCGCCAACAATCAATACGCCTATTCGACTCCCAACACGCGCCAATACGCGTGCGAAGATCTCGTCCAGCGCGCGGCGGGTTATGGCGTCGCGGGATACAAAATCGACGGAACGGATCCCGAGGCCTGCCTGAATGTGGTGCACGAAGCAGTCGCCCGCGCTCGCGCCGGTGGCGGCCCTCAGTTGGTCGTCGCCGATCTCCTGCGGCTGGTCGGTCACGGCGAGCATGATGATTTCCATTATCTCAATCACGCGCTGAAGATCGGCCCGATCGGACGCGACTGCATGGAAGTCGCTCGCGAGCAACTGACCGGCCGTGGCTGGATGACCGCTGCGCAAGTCGACGCGATGCGCGAACAAGCGCAGGCCGAAGTAGAGGAAGCCTGCAGTATCGCGCTGCGCGAACCGCTGCCGGATCCGAACGAAGAGGACTGGTGCGCGCTCCAGACGCGCTCCCTTTCCGAAGGCGCGGCTGAGTAAGCAACCCTGCGCGCGCAACGCGCTTCACCATGACTGAATCCCGTCGTGTCCGCATTCGCTGGTGGCCTGCATTGCTGATCCTCGTGATCAGCGCTGCGGCGTTCTACATTGTCCGAAGCATCGAAGTCTGGCCTTACGAGCAGGCTCGAAACATTGCGATGATCGCCGTGACTTTCTGCACCGTGCTCGCGCTGCTCGTGTGGTGGCTGGTTTTCTCTCGTGTGCGGTTGCGAACGCGCTTTCTCGGACTGCTTCTGCTCGTTGCGCCTTTCTTTGTCTTCCGTCTCCGCGGGATGACCGGTGACTTTCTGCCGATCTTCGAACTCCGATTTGGCGGCAAAAAGGCGGCGCTCGCGACGAGCAGCAGCCCGATCCAGGACAACGTCGAACGCCCGACCTATCCCCAGCTGTTCGGTCCCACTCGCGACGCGCGCCTTCCTTTGATCCATCTGAACGAAGACATCGCGAAGAATCCGCCACAAATCGTGTGGCGCATTCCGATCGGGGCAGCGTGGAGTGGATTTGTGATCGAAGGCAACCGTGCCTTCACCCAGGAGCAGGACGGCGAGAACGAATGCGTCACCTGCTATGAACTCGCGACGGGCAAGCAGCTCTGGAAGACGACAAATCCCGGACGCTACGACAGTCCGATCGCCGGCATTGGCCCACGCGCCACGCCGACCATTTACCAAGGACGCCTCTACACGCTCGGCGCGCTTGGATTACTCCAGTGCCTGGATCTTGCGAGTGGCAAAGTCGTTTGGTCGCGAGATCTGAAGTCCGATGCTGGCGCCAATGTTCCAGAGTGGGGCTTCGCATCCTCACCGCTGATCCACGAAGACAAAGTGCTTGTGAGCGCAGGCGGACAAAAATCGCTTTTCGCGTACCGTGCCTCCAACGGTGAGATCGTGTGGACCGGAGGCACGCGGCCGATCAGCTACAGTTCCCCATTCTTTTACACGATCGCAGGCCGACCGCAGATCATCATGTTCAACAAGGAGGCGATCACGGCGCATGATCCTGCATCCGGCGCCGTGTTGTGGGAGTATCCGTGGGGGAAAGGTCTTCCGCATGTCGCGCGCCCAATCCTGGTCGGCGATCGTCGGCTTTTCTTCTCGAGCGGCTACGGCGTTGGTTCCGCGTTGCTCGAATTCACGGCAAAACCCAACGGCGCATTCAAGGTGGACGAGATCTGGAAGACGACCCGCTACCAGTCGAAGTTCGCCACTCCGATCGAGCGCGATGGCCACGTTTATGGCGTGAGCGACGGCATCTTCGCCTGCCTCGATCTCAAAGACGGCTCTGTGAAGTGGAAGGACGGCCGCTACGGCCACGGGCAAGCGCTGATGATGGGTGACTACCTCGTGCAGATGACCGAGCAACCGGGCGACCTCGTCTTCACGAAGCCAACCCCCGAGGGTCCTCACGAACTCGGCCGATTTCCAGTCTTTGAAGCGAAGACCTGGAATCCACTCGCCGTCAGCGGCGAACTATTACTCGCCCGCAATGACCAGGAAGCAGTTTGCCTGCGGCTGCCGGTGGCACCGACGCGTTAGAGACCGTCTAAAAAGTCTCAAGAGGTGAGGAAAAGGAGCTTTCAATCCGCTCGACTTTCGTGCCGCCAAACAACTCCCGCGCCCTTTTTTGGACAGTCTCTTACGCGGGTGCCAGCACGCATAGGCCCTATGGGTCCCATGTGACGTATAGGCCTATTTCAGCGTCCCTCACTCAGTGCGGCCCTTGCCAAACTCCCGCAGCTTCTCCGGGTTCCGGTGCGCGAAGATCCTCGAGATCTTGCCATCGGCGATTTCCAGCGAGAGCGCGGTCACGACCTTGCCATCCATCAGGATCAGCACGCCGGGCGTGCCATTGAAGCGAGTTGGCTGCGTTTCGTAGAAGCCCCGCGCCGGTCCCCCCTGCCGCGAGATGCCGATGAAGAACTTCGCGATGACCGCGCGATCGTCGAGCACCTTTGGAACGGCGCTCGCCTTGCCGCCACCATCGGAGTAGAGCGCGGCTCCTTCGCCGAGAAGGTCCATCAGCGGCTCCATTTCCCCTGCGCGACAGGCGTTGAGAAAGCGCGTGAGCAGTTCCTCGTGTTCCCGGTTCGTCGCCGTAAACCGCGGTTTTTCTGCGCGCACCCGTTCCCGAGCCCGCGACACCAACTTGCGGCAGTTGACCGCCGGTTTCTCCAGGATCTCGCCGATCTCCTCAAACGTGTGGCCAAAGACCTCGTGCAAAAGAAACCCGGCGCGTTCGACTGGCGAAAGTTTCTCCAGCACGAGCAGCAGCGCGATCGACACGCTTTCATCCACTTCCTCCGTCGACGTCGTCGCCGGCGCATTCTCTAGCAACGGCTCGGGCAACCACGTGCCATAGTATTGCTCGCGCTGGACGCGCGCGGATTTCAGCCGATCGAGGCAAAGCCGGCTCACCACGGTGAGCAGCCAGCTCTTCGGAGCTTTGATCTCGGCCATGTCGGCCTTGGTCCAGCGCAGCCAGGTTTCCTGCACGAGATCCTCGGCATCGCTCACGGACCCCAACATGCGATACGCAACGCCCGTGAGCAGTCCGCGGTGCGTTTCAAACTCCGCAACGCGGGGATCCGTGAGATTGTTCATGGTCGAATGCCTGCAGTTTAAGCCGCGAGTTCAGGGATCAAGGCGCAACTTTGCGCGTGGCCGAGGGCGCGCTTCAGCGTGGGATACAATCGCGTCGCCACGATATTCACGGCGATCTCCGCAACGACCTCGCGTCCCCAGCGCGCCTGCAAGCGGGGCAGCAGTTCAGGATCGAGTTCTTCATTCAGCGCCACGCCGCGCGCGTAATCGAAAACATCGCGCTGCTCCGCATTGAACCCTTTGCCCTCGTGCAGCGCGCCGCGAATGAGGGCTTCATCGATGCCTGCCTCTCGCGCCATCTTTACGCCGAGCAAAGTGCACGGACCGCAATCCTGCACCCGCATCGCCGCAATCTTGGCAATCATGAGCAATTCCAACGGAGCTGCCTTTTGGAAACGTCCCATTCCCATCGCCGCCTCAAAGGCGCGAAATGCTCCGGGTGAGTCGTCGATCAGTTCCTCAAGGTAAGTCACATCGTAATCGTAATGCGCCCCGAAGGCTTGGAGAGCGGCGCGTGAGGCTGCGAGAGTGTCGGTAGCTGTCGTATTCATGCAACAGGGAGACGAGACAGCGGGGCGAAGTGTGACCGATGGGGCCGATATTTTTACGGGATACTCTCCTCAGTCGTCTTCAACATCACTCCACCGAATATTCCGACGCAGACCGACGTTGTGGAAATGCTCTTCGTCGTCCTGAATGTATCCCGCCGCGTTGATCTTCATGCCTTCGGCGCGCAGTCGCTTTCGTTGAAGCTTCGCACTGGAAGGTGGCATATTCTGACTAATCCGCGCATCGGCGCTCACCACACGATGCCACGGCAATTCCTTCGATTCTTCGTCGGTCAGCCTGCTCATGACGAACGCCACATGACGCGCCATCACGTTCATGTGAACGGCGATGCTTCCGTAAGTGGTGAACTTGCCGGAAGGAATCAGCCCGACCAGCCGAATCACTTCGGCCCGAATACGGGCAAACGCTTTCGATTTAGGTCTCGGCATGGCCGCGCCGGGAACTTGGCGACGGATTCGCATGGATGGAATACTGATTCCGCATTCGCCACCGGGTTTCGCAATCCAGGTGGAACCGCC
>CBHXZU010000557.1:0-4689 GCA_966125105.1 uncultured Prosthecobacter sp. | reverse complement strand
AACGGCCGTGACCTCGTTCTTGTGGACGATGTGTTCACCACGGGTAGCACCGTGGAGGAATGCAGCCGCGTGCTTCGGCGCGCGGGCGCGGCCTCCGTGCGCGTGATCACGATCGCGCGCGGTTGAGCCAACCATCATGAATCATCCAAGCAGCAACCTGGCAGATCTTAGGACGCCTTCCCCCCGGCTGCCCTGCTGTGCCGGATGAGCCAAGCCCACATGGGTATCTTCAACAAACCTGTCTTTACATCGGACAAGAAGCGCGAGCTTCCGGCCGGGCTCTGGACGAAATGTCCCAGCTGCGGCGAGATCATCCACAACCTTGAACTGGAAAGGAACTTGCGGATTTGCATCAAGTGCGATCACCACTTCGCGCTGAGCGCCCGCGACCGCCTCGATCTCGTGCTCGATGACGGTAGTTTCGTCGAATACGACGCGAACCTGTCCTCCGTGGACACGCTCAAGTTCACCGGTCAGGCGAGCTATACGGATCGCCTCAAGAAATACCAGAAGGCGACCGGGCTTCGGGACGCCGTCTTGTGCGGCCTCGGCCGAATCGAAGGATTCCCGGTGAGCATCGCGGTAATGGATTTCAGCTTCCTCGCCGCGACCATGGGCAGTGTGGTGGGAGAAAAAATCACGCGCGCCATCGAGCGGGCGACCGCCCAGAAGCTCCCCATCATCATCATCAGCGCCAGTGGCGGCGCGCGCATGTACGAGGGAATGCTCTCGCTGATGCAAATGGCGAAGACTTGCGGCGCTTTGGCGCGGCACTCGGATGCCAAATTGCCATACTTTTCCGTGCTCACCAATCCGACGACTGCCGGAGTCATGGCCAGCTACGCCAGCGTCGGTGACGTCATCCTTGCCGAACCGAAGTGCATGATCGGCTTTGCCGGACCGCGCGTCATCCGCGAGACCACTCACCAGGAGCTCCCGCCGGGATTCCAAACGGCTGAGTTCTGCGTGGATCACGGCCTGGTCGACATGATTATTCATCGGCGAAAGATGAAGGAGACACTCGCCGGTCTTCTCGAATACCTGGCGCCCGAACCTGCGTGATGCCTTTGGCCGGGGACGCCGCGCAAGACGCAGGGGAGGCGGCGGAATACGCTGCCGCGCTGCGCTGGCTCTATGGCCTGCAGGTGCACGGCATCAAGCTGGGGTTGGAGAACATGAGCCGCCTCTGCGCGGGCCTCGGCGTGCAGACGCAGAGCAGCGAGAGCCGGAAGTTCATCCACGTCGCCGGCACGAATGGGAAAGGGTCCATCTGCGCCACCCTTGCCGCGATTTGCTGCGCCAGCGGAAAGAGGACAGCGCTTTACACGTCGCCGCATCTCGTGAGCTTCCGAGAGCGGATCCGCCTCGGAGAGAACCAGATTCCCGAGGAGCACGTGGTGCAACTGGTTGCCGAAGTGCGGCGAATCACCGATCATTGGGATCATCCTCCCACCTTCTTCGAAGTGACGACGGCAATCGCGCTCGCCTGGTTTCAGCGGCAGCGCGCCGAGTGGATTATTCTCGAGACCGGCTTGGGTGGGCGTCTCGACGCAACCAATGTCGTCACCCCGGTAGTCTCGGTCATTACGCCGATCGGCATGGATCACATGCAGCATCTCGGGAATACGCTCGCGGCGATCGCCGGGGAGAAAGCTGGGATCATCAAACCGGGTGTGCCGGTGATTTCTTCTCCGCAACCACCCGAAGTCGAAGAAGTGGTCCGGCGCGCTGCGGAATCTGCCTCGGCGAAGGTAAAGTTCATCACCACCCCGATCTCCAGCTCATGGCGCATGTCACTCCATGGAGCGCATCAGAGAATGAATGCCGCGGTGGCTTTTGCCGCGCTTATCGCCGCGGGCCTGCGACCCGATCCGCGTGACGTGGGGCAGGCTCTGAGCCGAGTGGATTGGCCCGGTCGCTTCCAACTCGTCCGTAACGGTCGCATCGTCCTCGACGGGGCACACAATCCCGCGGCGGCAGAACGCCTCGTGGAGACCTGGCGCGAGCAATTCGGCGACGAAAAGGGCACGCTCGTCATCGGTGTGCTGGGGGACAAGGATGCCCGGGCGCTCTGCAGGATCCTGCTTCCCCTCGCGCGATGGATCATCTGTGTGCCGCCTCGGAATCCTCGCGCCATGGACGCCAGGGAACTCGCGAAGCTTCTGCGCGGACTCGGAAACATCCCCTGCACGGCGGTGGAGAGCGTCTCCGCGGGATTGCAGCAAGCGCAGCGACACCCGGAACGAACGCTCGTCACGGGTTCGCTGTTTGTGGTGGGGGAAGCCTTGGCGCAACTTGGGCTGATGCCAGGAGCGCACGAATGGAGCGCCCAGTAGCGATGGCTGCTGGCCCGTAGAGGCGACTACCCGGGAACTCCGGGTAATTTACTTAAGGCTTGCGACGGCTTTGAGGACGTCGGCCGCATGCGTCTCGGTCGTCGTCTTGTCGGTCATCGTCCAGGCGATCTTGCCGTCCTTCACCAGGAAGGAGGTGCGCTTGAAAATGCCAGGCTTCATCGCGGGCACGCCAAAGGCCGCGGCGACCTTGCCGTCGTCATCGGCGATCAGCGGGAATTGAAAGTGATACTTCTCGCGGAAGGCTTTCTGCGCTTCCGGCTTATCCCCGCTCACTCCGAGCACCTGCACGCCCTTGCCCTGCAATTCGCTCCATCCATCGCGCAGCGAGCAACCCTGCTTGGTGCAGCCCGGCGTGTCGGCTTTCGGGTAGAAATACACCAGCGTGACGCCTTTGGCGTAGACATCGGCAAAGTTGACCGGCTTGCCGTCCTGGTCCTTCGCCGTAATTTTCGGAGCCGGCGCGCCGACGGCGAGCGGAGCCGACGCAGCGGCCGATGCAGCCGCGGGCGCAGGCGCGGAATCAGCGGCGAACACCGGGGCCGTAGCGAGTGCTAACAGAATGGGCAGGAGTTTCATACTGCGTGACAATCCCTCGGAAAGCGCGAGCTTGGCAATCACGCGCGCATTTTCCTCAAAGATGACCGCGTTCGGCGGCTTTTCTCACCCACGGCAGGCCGGGCTGGACAGACCGCCGTCCGCCGCTACTTTCCGCACTCTCTCCAATATACTGAACATCCAATGACACCCATTAAGTCCCAAGTTACCCGCCGCTCGTTCCTGCAACGCGGATCGGCGGGCGTCGCCGCTGCCGCGATTGCCGGAAGCTTTCCTCACATCGTCAATGCCCAGGCGGCGAACGCGGTGAAGATCGGCATCGTGGGTTGCGGTGGACGCGGCACCGGCGCGCTTGCTGATGCGATGAACGCCGATTCGAATGTCGTGCTGACCGCGATGGGTGACATCGCCGCCGACCAGATCGAGAAGTCCTACCAGAACATTTCCGCGTCCAAGGCCGCGCAGGTGAAGGTCGACGCGAAAAACAAGTTCGTGGGCCTCGACGCCATCGACAAGGTGCTCGCTTCGGATGTGGACATCGTTTTGCTCACCACGCCTCCGGGCTTCCGTCCCGCCCACCTGCACAAGGCGATCAACGCCGGCAAACACGTGTTTTGCGAAAAGCCGCTTGGCGTCGACGCGCCATCCATCCGCCACGCGATGGAAGCCGTGAAGAAGGCGAAGGAAAAGAACCTGGGCATTCAGACCGGCTTTTGCTGGCGCTACAACTTCGCGGAGCGCGCGACGTGGGCGAAGCTGCACGCGGGAGCGATCGGCGATATCAAGAGCTACTACGGCACCTATCTCACCAACACGCCCTGGGTGAAGCCGCGCCAGGAAGGCTGGACAGATCTCGAGTGGCAGCTCCGCAACTGGATGTATTTCACCTGGCTCAGTGGCGATCACATCGTCGAGCAGGCGGTGCACACGGTGGACAAGATGAGCTGGGCGTTCAAAGACGTGCCTCCCGTGAAGGTGACGGCGCTCGGCGGGCGCCAGCAGCGCGTGGAGCCGGAATACGGCCACATTTACGATCACTTCGCGGTAATGTATGAGTTCCCGAACGGCGGCCGGGGCTTCGTCTTCGCCCGCCAGCAGGCTGGTTGCTCGAATGAAAACAACGATTACATCGCCGGCACGAACGGGACCTGCCAGGTCAGCGGATTCAAGCCGCTCCACGTGATCGACACCACGGACGGCAATCGCTGGCACTACGAGAAGACCGGCGGCGCAGGGGGCGGTCCTGGCGAGAAGAACCAGATGTACGTGCAGGAGCACATCGAACTCATCCAGAGCATCAAGGCCGGCAAGCCGGTGAACATGGGCGAGCAGCTCGCGCACAGCTCGATGCTCGCGATCGCGGGCCGCATGAGCGCTTACACGGGCAAGACGATCCTGTGGGAAGACGCCGTCGCTTCGAACGAGACCTTCGCGCCGCAAGGCGACCTCAAGTGGGACATGAAGCTCGAGGTGCCGCCGGTCGCGATTCCCGGCCGCTACAAGTTGCCGGCTTAAGCCGCGCATTCTCCGCGGCGAAGCCGCAGAGGAAACGATCACCCAAAACGCGAAGTGAGTTCCGCTCACTTCGCGTTTTCTTTTTTTCCAGCCGGGGCTTTCGCGATGACCTAATCGCGCGGGCTTTTGGAATCCGCGCGCGTCCGGGCAAACCAATCGTTGACGGATTTTCCCGTCGCCCCTATAAGCGGCGCAGTTCGATGAACTGCCACGCCACGATTACGACGAAACGACCGCTTGCGAGCACTCGCTCGATGCAGCG
>CBHXZU010000556.1:0-4695 GCA_966125105.1 uncultured Prosthecobacter sp. | reverse complement strand
GGGTTTGCGGTATCGCCGACATTCGCACAGTCGCGGGTTGCCGAACCGGGTGCCGAAGCGCCGGTCGACCAGGCCGCCATGATGGCAGCGTTCAAGGCGATGCAGGCGGCCCAGCACAAGCTTGCGAGTGATCCCGCGGGGGCGCTTGCTATCGACGTCCTGGTCGAATGCGGCGAAGACTTCATAGCCTTCCTTGGCTAACCCTCCATAGCGCAGCAACGCGGTGCCGAGATGACCGGCGCCCACGAGGATCACCGGCTGGAGTTTCGCCATGCCGAGGACTTCCGTGATCGCCTTGCTAAGCCCTTCGACATTGTAGCCGAGTCCGCGGGTGCCCCATTGGCCAAAGTAGGTGAGATCCTTGCGCAGTTGCGTCGGTTTTACTCCTGCCGCGGTGGCCAGCGCCTCGGAGCTGACGGTATCCATCCCGTTGTCCCGCAAACGCTGCAGCGCTCGATTGTAAATCGATAGGCGGTAGATGGTTTTTCGCGGGATATCGGACTTGTGCACTGCGTTGGAACGGATGCGAGGCGCGCGGAGCTACCGGAAACCTTAGCCCTGCGCGAGGGCAAAGTGCCATAAGCGACGCCCGGAAGCATGGCGAATTGGGGACTTTAGCACACTTTTCGAGCGCATTGGCTCAAGTGGGTGTTTAGGTATATGCGATTTTAACCAGTGTCAGAACTCGAAACCACGGCCAAACAGCTCGTTCAACGCCTGCGGGATGCAGGCTTTGCTGCTTTGTACGCAGGCGGTTGTGTGCGCGACATGCTGCTCGGCGTGGAGCCCCACGACTACGATATCGCCACCGATGCGCGCCCAGAGCAAGTGCAGGGGCTTTTTGATCATACCTTTGCCGTAGGGGCGCATTTCGGCGTCGTGGTCGTGCATCGCAAGGGGCATGATTACCAGATCGCGACCTTTCGCAGTGACGGCGAGTATGTCGATGGCCGGCGCCCAACCGGGGTGACCTACAGTTCGCCCCAAACGGACGCGGAACGGCGGGATTTCACGGTAAATGGGTTGTTTTACGACCCGATCGCGGGGGAAGTGATCGATTACGTCCAGGGTCGCAAGGATCTCGAGGCGAAAGTGCTGCGGGCGATTGGCGATCCCACAGCCCGGTTTCGGGAAGATCGGCTTCGCCTGCTGCGGGCGGTGCGTTTCGGCGCGATGTTGGGTTTCGAAATCGAGCCGGCAACTTGGGCGGCGGTGAAGGAACACGCCGCCGATATTCACGACGTCAGCGCGGAGCGGATCCGCGAGGAACTGGTGAAGATGTTCCTGTCACCTGCTCGAGTGCGCGGCTTTGATCTGCTCGCGGAGAGCGGGCTGATGCAGGAGATCCTGCCCGAAGTCATGCGCCTGCGCGGCTGCGAACAGCCGCCGCAGTTTCACCCGGAGGGCGATGTCTTCGTGCATACGCGCGCAATGCTGGAGCTGCTGCCGAAGGAGGTCTCTCTGCCTCTCGTCTTCGGCGTGCTGTTCCACGACATCGGCAAGCCGCCGACCCAAACAGTCGATGAGACCGGGCGCATTCGTTTCAACGGCCACGACAAGCTCGGCGCGACGATGACGGAGGGAATCATGACACGCCTCCGGTTCAGCCGGGCGGAAATCGACGCGACTGTCTCCGCAGTGCTCAATCACATGGTCTTCAAAGACGTGCAGGGCATGCGCGTGGCGAAGCTGAAGCGTTTCATGGCGCGACCTGGATTTTCCGACGAACTCGAGTTGCATCGCGTCGATTGCACGAGCAGTCACGGGATGCTCGATAACCACGAGTTCCTGCTCGCGAAGCAGGCGGAGTTTGCCGCCGAGCCACTCATCCCGCCGCCCTTGATCACGGGCAACAACCTGAAGCAACTCGGCATGCGCCCTGGCCCGCAGTTCAAGGAGATCCTCGATGCGGTTTCGAACCGCCAGTTGGAAGGAACGCTCACGTCAGCCGAAGAAGCGCTCGCCTGGGTGCGCGAGAACTTCGCATCGCAGAAGGAATAGGCGAGTTCTTCTGTGTGCGGTTTTCGCGGCTCCGCGCATTTAAATTACGGAGCACACGGAGCTCACGGAGAGTCGGTAAGAGTTGGAGAAGTCTCCGTGAACTCCGGGGTCTCGGTGGTTAAAAAACCCGGCTCCGCCAGAGCGGTAATAGAACGATTACTCCCGTTCGCCGAAGCGAAATGCCGTTTTAAGAGGCGCGCTTAGCCCTGCTTCACCGGCGTATTCTGCGCCGTCGTCGCCGGCTTCGCCGCGTTCTTCACCGACTCGTATTGCGCGCGCACCTTCTCGAACTGCGCCTTGGCAGCTTCCAACTCCTTGGCCGCCGTAATGGCAGCGCTCTCAGCGTCAGCTTTGGTCTTCGCGCCTTCCTTCTCGAGTTGCGGGATGCGTGCTTTCAGCTCCGGGATTTGCTTCTTCGCGTCGGCGATTGATTGCGTCGTCTCGCGAAGGGCCTTTTCCGCGGGAATGAGTTTGTCGCTGGCGAGCTTGGCATCCAACTGGGCCTTTTTGACTGCCTCGATAAGTTCAGCCGGAATGGGTTTCTCGCCTTGCTTCGCGGTTAGCTTTGCTTTGGCCGCCTCTACGGCTGCTTCTGCGGCGGCGACTTTCGGGCGAATGGCCTCGCGCTTTTCCTGGAGAGCTGCGCGTTCGGGCGTGCCCTCCTGGAACTTATTGCGCTCCTCCTTAATCGCGTTTTCTTCGGACTTGAGGGCGTCGTATTTGTTCGTGGCATCAGCGATCTCCGCTTCCACTTTCTTCATGTCGGGAATTTCAGCTTTCTTGTCCTCGACAGCTTTCTCGGCGCTGGCGAGTTGAGCCTTCGCCGCGTCGACGTTCTTGCGAACCTCCGCGAGCGCGGCCTCTTTCTGCGCCACGATCTTTGGCCCGTCGTTTATCAGCTGCTCGGCATTCGCCAAAGCCTGCTTCGTCAACTCGACCGGCCGGAAGGCATCCTTCGCCGCCGCCAGCAGGTCTTCATGCTTCGCCTGCATGCTGCTCACGTTTTGGCGGGCATTGAAGACCGTCTGGTAAAGCCGCGCGCGCTTCCAGCGCTCCACACCGGCCCGAGCAGCGGTGAGGCGCTTGCTCGCGGCATCGCGTTCCGTCTTCGCCGTGGCCAGGGCCTTTTCGGCCTCAGCCGGCGCCGGAATAGGCGACTGCTGCAGCTTCGTGAGATCCGTGCTCGCGGCGGTAAGCGCCTTCTCGGCTTCGGCAATTCGCTTCGGCGCTTCCGCCTTCGCTTTGCCATGCGCCTGCTGGATCTGTTGAGTCTGCTGCTTCAGCGCCTCCACTTTTTTCTGCGCGTCGGCCACTGTGGCTTTGGCTGCTTCGGCTTCTGCCGGCGCAACGGCGGAACCTGCGTTTGCGAGCGCAGACTTCGCGTTGGCCAGCGCCTGCTCCGCGGCGGCAAGCTGCGGTTTGATGCCCTGAACTTCGGCGTCAGCCTTGGCGTATTCCGGCGTGCCTTGGGTGAACTTGGAGCGAGCTTCGCGGCGGCTGGAAATTTCGGCCGTCAGCTTCGCGAGGCTCTTTTCAGCGGAGGCGACTTCGGCCTCCATCTTCGAACGATCATTGAGCGTGCTCCCCTTCTTCTTTTCCGCTGCATTGGCTTCGGCTTTGGCGAGCGCCGCCTTGGCATCGGCAAGTTGCGCCTGTAGCGCGTTGAGCGCTTTCTCGGCTTCCCCTGGCGCAGCCTTCGCGGAGTCGAGTTGCTTCTGGGCTTCCGCTTTGCGGGCTTCGGCAGCAGCAAGATCGGCTTTGCGCTTCGCTTCAGCGGATTCGCGCTCGGACTTCACCCGCGCTTCGTTGTCCGCCACGGCTTTTTCCAATGCAGGAAGCGCGGCGGCGGTGTCGGTAGCGGTCTTTTCCAATTGAGCAAGTTGCTCGGCGATGCCGGGCGGATTCGCGGTAAGTTCGCCGACTTTGTTCGCCTTGCCGTCTGCCAGCGCGAAGACGCGAATTGCTCCGGTGAAATCGGCGGCGATCACACGCTCGCTATTCAAAGCGGCGCGCGTGGCCAGGTCGCTGAAGGCTTCCGTCGTGGCGAGCGCTTTGCCAGTGGCATCCCAGACTTTCGCGACCTTGTCCCGGCCGCAGCTCACGAGCCGGCCATCCGGAGTGAAGTCCACGGAAAGCACGCCGCCGGGATGCGCGTTCCAGCTCTTGCTCTCGGTTCCTTCCTTTACGTTCCAAAGCTTGATCGTGCCGTCCTCGCTGCCGCTGGCGAGCACGCCAGGCATGAAAGCGAGCGCGGTGACCGCCGCCTTATGGCCCGCGAGGGTGTTGAACGGCTTCGGTTCGGCGGCCGACTCCCAAATCTCCACGCCGCCATTGCGATCTGCCGTGCCGAGGTATTTACCGTCCGGGCTATACGCGACGGCGGTGATCCACTCGGTGTGCTTCTTGATCAGGCCGGTCTGCTTGCCGTCCTTGGTCTGGTAAATTTTAACCCGCTTGTCCGGCCCTCCGAGGGCGACAAATTGCTGATCCGCGCTGAGGTCCGCCGCGAGCACGGCATCGGCTTCATTCCCGACGCTGCCAATGCGCTCGCCGGTAGCGACATCCCACAGGACGACTTTGCCCGACTTTCCCCCCAAACCGCCCGCCGCCAGCAGCAGCTTGGCGTTCTTCGAAAAGCGGAGCACTTGCGGAAAACCTTCCGGAAACGCGAGCACGCCCAGTGGGTCGAGCGAC
>CBHXZU010000555.1:0-4696 GCA_966125105.1 uncultured Prosthecobacter sp. | reverse complement strand
CAGTTGCGGTCATGGCGGGAGCACCCATTCATCCGCAGGCCAGAATCGGTCATGTTCACTTGAAGGTTGCGAACCTGGAGCGAGCGCTGACGTTTTATGCAGGCATCCTGGGATTTCAGCTCACCCAACGATACGGGACCGGCGCGGCGTTTATTTCCGCAGGCGGATATCATCATCACATCGGGCTGAATACTTGGGAAAGTCTCAATGCGCCGCCACCTCCGCCGGGCCGCACCGGCTTGTATCACCTCGCGATTCTGTACCCGACTCGCCGCGAGTTGGCCGATGCGCTGCAGCGGCTCATCCGCGCAGGCATTGCGCTCGAGGGTGCGTCCGATCACGGCGTGAGCGAGGCGCTATATTTGCGCGACCCGGATGAGAACGGCGTAGAGCTTTACTGGGATCGACCGGAATCGGAATGGCCGCGGAAGGCAGACGGAGGTCTGCAGATGGTGACTGAGCCGCTGGATCTTCGGGGCCTGCTCGCGGAGCTTGGGCCGGATGGGGACCGCTAGTGGTCGTTCGACGCAGCTCCCGGCGACGAGTCTTCGCGAGTGGCTCGGGGCCCTTCAGTCGCTTGAAGCTCCGTGAGGATGACAGGCTTTTCCTTCTGGCGTGCTACTCCGCGTCGCTCGGGTTGATTTCCTGGTACGTTCCGCCGTTCCGCTCTGCGAGCCCGCGCATGAATCGTTGGCCGCCATCGGCGAGGTAGGCAATCGCATTGATTGTCGTTGGGCGCGATTGGGTCTGCTGCGCGCCGGCGACGAGCTGAAGGATGTCATCGGGGCGAAGGCCTGTGGGTTCTCCGTCGGAAACAAAGAAGATGATGTCGGGCTGCAATTGCAGCGCTGCGGCGAGCGCGCGATCTGCGCGAGTGCCGTGATGGGCGGCTTTTTCGTCTTCGCTGGCTTTGGGATCGCGCATCACCATTGGCGTCTTCTTTTTCAGCCAGGCTACGGCGCGTTGTTTTTCCTCACTGGTCGCGCGGGTTAGGCCTTCGCGGTAGGTCTCGGCGTCCTTCGAAAAGGCGACGAGATTGAAAGTTGTCTTGAGATCAAACGTGCCGATCACCCGCGCGATCTCCTGTTCGAGTTTGGCGTAGGTCTTCTCGCTCTTGCCGCGGCCCGAGAGCATGGAGCCGGAGACGTCGAAGCAAATCACCACGCTGCTGCCGCGCGCAGCCGTGCCAAACATGCGCATTGTTGAGCCGGTGCGGCCGAGCCCTGCGCCGACCATACCCGACCCTTTGCCAACGTTTGCGATTTCTCCATCGGCGATTCCCGTCAGCTTGGAGGCGGACACCGACGTGGAGATTGAAAAGCTGCTCGTGCCCGTCGTGACCAAGGCATCGAGGTGCGATGACGCCTGTACTGGCGCAGTCGACGGATTCGGCACACTTACCGTGGGAGTCTCCGGCTCGCTGGAATTCAGCGGCTCGAGCGGCACATCGGAGAGCAATCCTCCCGATTCCGCAATGAACTCCGGAGCATCCTGGGTGACTCGGTAGAGCACCATCGATCCTCCAACGATGATGAGGATGAGGTGCACCAGGAGCGAGATGCTCAGACTGCGAACTGGGGCGGCGATGATCGTCGACGATTTCACTGTTCGGATGAGCGTTCTCCTTCTCTGAAAAGTTCACACTTTCCACTGAACTCCCCGTGATTGATGCAAAGGCGGGAGCGTTGCGCAGAAACTATCCGGAAGGAGTAATTGTTGGGATAGCGCGCGACCATGAGCGACCCGGCGCCAGTTGCCCTTCGGTTCGATCGTCTTGGCTTTGCGAAATCGAAATTGCGCCGGGAAATCGGTGCTCCGATCGCGTCTTCGAACGATCCGCTGCGGCCAATTTATGGCCACGGCTTGGTTCAACCCACGATGAGCTTGGCCTCGTCCCCGCGGATGTCCGGGTCGAACGACGCGTGCAGGGCGAAACCGGCGGCGCGGATGGCCATGAATGTGGCCGCGGGGCGCGGAGGAACGGGCAGAGTGGATGCGAGACAGATCCCGCGTCCCGGCCAATCCTTGGGGGCCTCGATCGGTCCCTGGGCCAGCCAGGTGGCGCGTTCAAAGACGCGCTTGAACCAGCAGGCGACTCGCCAAGCCTCCTCATCGTCAGCCCTGCATTGAATCGTGATCTGATGCGCTGGGATGGTGCCCAGGTTGTGGCACAGCACGTTGGCGCGCCAATCCGAGAGGTCCGGTTCGGTTCCTTGCGGAAGCCATTTAAGCCGGGTGTTCTCCCGGCTTCGCGCAACTTGCGCTTCGGCCAAGGCGACTTCTAATGCCGCGACTCTCTGCTCGAGCTGTTCGATCCGCTTGGCTGTTTCGGCGTGCTGATCGGCAGACTCGCCGCGCTTCGTGAAATCCCCGAGCGAGGAGGGGGGCGTGGATACTGCGGGAACGGTTGTGCCTCGCGCCGGAGCTTCGGGCGTCGGAAGTGGCGCTGGTTTTATGCCGGTCGGGTCGAGCACCACCGCCTGCAGGCAGTTTGGGCACCGCACCTTCTGAGCTCGATCTTTCGCGGTGGAACGCAGAAGACTTCCGCACGAAGGGCATGGCTGAGCGGAACCCGCCTTTGAAGCCCTAGCCTGCGGCATGGCAGAGAGTTCGATTGGCCGCAACGCCCTTGGGATCGTCCAGCGCGCGCGTGAGGAAATCGATTTCGTCCTGGCTCAGCAGTGGTTGGGGTCCTTCTGGCCGGGACCAGATCGGCACCCGAGTTTTGTTTCCACAACGCGGACAATCGATCGGGCAACCTTCATACCGGGCGTCGATTTGCAGCTTCCCGTCGCATGAAGCGCATCGAAACTTCACCTCCAGAGAGAGGACCTCCTTCGGCAGTACACGAAGTGCCTCGGCAAATTCGGGAGTCCGGCTATATTGCGAGGGGATCGGCACAACGTGCGCGCAGTGAGGGCATTCCACGAGCCAATCGTCTGCGGTGGCTCCCTGGATCGTGGATCCGCAAATGGCGCAGTAAAAGGTGAGCATAGTTGCCGGCCGGAAAGGCGTTGAACGCTTGACGGCTAACCGCATTGATCCATATATAGACATCACTGCGAGGATCAAGCCCAACATCTTGGGGTTGGGCAGCCCAGCAAGGGGAGTCATGATCGAACGGCCGACAACGATTGAGCCAGCGAGAGTTCAGTTTCTAGAGCGTCTCTTGGATGAACTGAAGCTGCCCCCTGCGGCGCGCCCGCGCGCGCTGGAATTGGCACATCGGCGACTCTTTTGTGAAGGGGCGGCGGTAGGTGCGGTGCTGGCGGAACTTGGCCGAATGTCGCGGGGCGTCCGCGTGATCGCAGTCACCAGTGGCAAAGGCGGGGTGGGGAAGACCACCGTTTCGGTGAACCTGGCGGTCGCATTTGCCCAGCAGGGATTGCGGGTTTTGCTCTTCGACGCGGACCTGGGCATGGCGAACGTGCACGTCTTCGCGGGTGTCGCGCCGCAGGGCACGCTCCTTGATGTGGTGGATGGCCGGAAAAGGATGGAGGATTTGATCATGGGCGGTCCGGGCAATGTGGCGGTAATCTGCGGTCCATCCGGGGTGGGGCGGATTGCAGACTTGAACGCCGCTGGCCGGGAGGCGTTGGGACGCGAGTTGCTCCGCGTTTCGGCGGAGTTCGACGTCGTGGTGGTCGATACGGGCGCAGGCATTTCGCCCGCGGTGATGCACTTCGTCGGCCTCGCTGAGGACGCCGTGCTCGTCTCCACACCGAACATCGCGGCAACGCTCGACGCCTATGGCCTCATCAAGGTCGCGCACGAAAACCGGCTCACCACCCGCTTTCATTTGCTGGTGAATCTCGCCGACGATGAGCGGCAGGCGCGCGGCGTGCACGAGCGAATCGGCGGGTGCGCGCAGCGATTTCTCCAGCGCGAAGTGCAAGCGCTGGGGCACCTTTCGCGTGACGCCGCAGTCGAGCAGGCAAACCAGAGGAGACGCCCGCTCATGCTCGATCAGCCCGCGCATCCTCACTGCCAGACGTTTTCACGCCTCGCCTCTTCATTCCCAATCGCCATCGCGCCCGCCCGTAGTGCCGCCTGAACCAGATCCACTGCCATGATATTCCAGCCCGAGTCCGCCTGTCTCACTGAGCCCGTCACGCCCAATCCCGCCGCGCCGGAAATCGGGCACGATCCACTGATCGATTTGCTCGCCGAACAACCGCCCGCGCCGACGGAGACGGAGGCGTCTCGTGTCGTTCCATTTGTCGCCCCGGGAGACTTTCTCCAAGTCTATGGACTGCGCGAAAATCCGTTCCCAGACAGCGTGCAGCCGGCATTCTTCTATCGCACCGAACCGCACGCAGAAGCCTTCCGCAGCATGATGCTAGCAGCGGAATTCCGCACCTCGCTCGGGCTCGTGACCGGGCTCAGCGGCACGGGCAAAACCCTGGTGACGCAGATGCTCTTGCAGAAGTTCGACACGGCGAAGTTTCGTCCTGTGCTGATCCTCGTGACGCCTGGGCTGAGCAAGACCGGGTTGCTGCGAGAAATCCTTTCCGAACTCGGCATCGCTCTGCCGGTGGGCGTCGGACAAGTGCAGGAACTGATGCGCTTGCTCAGCAATCACATCATGGAACTTCGCGAAGAAGGAAAGCGCCTGGTGATGGTCATCGACGAAGCGCACCTGCTGTCGTCGGATTGCCTGCATCTCGTTCGCACCATCAGCAATATCGAGACGCCT